>LVBC01000061.1 GCA_001604265.1 Spirochaetales bacterium Spiro_01 | reverse complement strand
GGGCTGTGAAGCAGAGTGTGAGGCCCTCTGCAGCAAGTGCGAAGTCGGCCCTGACGTGCCCCTTGCGGTAGTCCTCTTCTGCAACTGCTCCCTGTGAAAAGAGCTTGTCCAGCAGCAGAAGCGCCTTCGACTTCTTCTTCGCGCAGCCGATCACATCGTGAATGCTGAGGTATGGGCTTGAGAAGCTGAAGTCCGACTCTGTCAGTGTGCCGTAGAGGCACTTCTCGAAGAACTGGGAGCTTTTCAGGGTGGAGTGGACACCTGTAAGGTGGAGGAAGTTGTCCCTGGTCGCGTAGAATATGTAGTATGGTCGCCTCCTGAAGGCCTTCGAGCAGACAAGGTACTCATGTTCCATCAGAAGAGAGCGATATAGAGCTGCCGATGCTATGAACTCATCTCTCAGCCTTGTCGTGAAGCTTTGTGAAACCATGGCATTCTGGACAGATGAAGGGCAGCCGACCCTCCGTTTTCCTGATATGAAGCTGGGTTTTAGGTCCCCAGCACGACGAAATTGGACAGTTTCAATGTCTCTGCCTGACAATTCAATGATACCATCGGCAGGATGCTAGGTAAAGCTTTGAGTTTTTTTCAGGTCAGGTCCAAAAATGGATTTTAATCAATCGGCTCTGATGTTATACTTTCGCACGTGAACGTATTGATTATTGGAGCTGGCAGACGTGGACAGCGCCTGGCCCGGCATCTCATTGAGGAGAACAAGTCTGTAACTTTCCTGGACAAGGACCAGAGCAGGTGTGCCGCGACCGAAGCAAAGCTTGACTGCATGGCCGTGTGCGGATCCGGAACCGATCTTGCCGCGCTTGAGCACGCAGGTGTTTCCAGTGCCGATGCAGTCATCGCAGTCACCGATTCCGATGAGATAAACCTCGTTGCCTGCGGTATAGTCTGTTCCAACTTCCCGAATGTGAAGAAGACGATTGCCGCAACCAGATCGATAAGCTACATCAGTGCCGAGGAGGGCGAGGCCAGGCCGATTCTGGGCATCTCCAATATCGTCAATCCGGACTACGAGGCCTCCGAGAGGATAATCGATGTAATCGAATCGGGACTGTACAACGATACCATTGCATTCCCCGACACCGACTTCCTGCTCTTCACGATTCCTGTATCCAGCAAGAGTCCGTTCGCAGGCAAGGACCTCATCGACTGCAGAAAGAAGATTCCTGGCAACTATGTGATAACAGGCATTCTCAGAAACGGCGAAGCTCTTATCCCATCCGGTAGGACCGTCATAAAGAAGGGCGATACGCTCGCTATAATCATCGATAACGACGAGACCTATTCGCTTCTCAACCAGATGGGTGACAAGTCGAAGCCGAAGAGACCGAAGAAGATGATACTTGTCGGTGCGACCGGCATCACAAGGTTCCTTCTGAAGAAGCTTTCGACCGACATACTGAGAGGTGTCATCCTGATCGAGCACAACAGCGAGATCTGCGAGGAGTTCGCCAAACAGTTTCCTGATATCACGACACTCAATGCGAAGATAACGGACGAGACCATCTGGGAGGATGAGGATATCTCGAAGGCCGATGTGCTTGTCTCGCTGACGGACAACGACGAGCTCAACATCATCACAGCAAGCTATGCAAAGAGAATCGGTGTCGACAGGACGATGGCCCTTATCAAGACGAACACGAACTATATGCAGTTTGCAAAGAACCTCGAGATAGATGCACCTATTTCGACAACGGTCACAGTCGTAGACTCCATTGTAAAGCAGCTCAGAGGTGATGATGTATCGACGATGCACACACTCTTCGATGGAGACCTCGAGGTGTATGAATATGTCATTCCGGATGACTTCAGGTACCTTGGAAAGGCCCTCAAGAATGTCGATATGAAGGGCAGGATGCTTATTGCAGGTGTAAAGAGGGGTGGTGGCGAGGCCTTCATCCCGGGTGGCAATTACGAATTCCAGGAGGGCGATTCTCTCCTCTTCGTTACCAGCCACACCAGCGGTGGCTTCTTCGAGGAGTTCATCAAGTGAACCTGAAGTCGGTAATCAAGCTCCTTTCCTACATCATGATATTCATAGGGATGCTGATGCTCATACCTACAGCAATTGCTGTCTACTATCATGAGGAGGGTGCCTTCTTCTCCTTCGTCACTGCAGAGTGCGCCATCCTGATAACCTCACTGATTCCACTTATAGTCCTGAGAAAGGACAGAACCCTGGTGATCAAGGCCCGTGACTCCTATCTTTTCGTCACGCTCACCTGGCTTCTTGCGACCCTCTTCGGCTGTCTTCCACTCTATCTGACAAAGAGCTGTCCGACCTTCTCGCAGGCCTACTTCGAGATCATGTCCGGCTTTACTACGACCGGAGCGACCACCTTCACTGTCATAGAGGACAAGCTGAAGTCGATTCTCTTCTGGCGCAGTATGACCAACTGGCTGGGCGGCATGGGTATCGTCGTCCTCTTCGTTGCGATCCTCCCGCTTCTGGGTGTGAAGGGTACTGGTCTTGTCGGTGCCGAGTCGGTAGGTCCCACGAAGGACAAGCTGACACCCAAGATCAGATATACTGCAATCGCACTCTGGTCGATCTACCTGGGAATAAGCCTGCTCGAGGTCATCCTGCTGCTTCTCGGAGACCTGTCGATCTACGAGGCGCTGACGGTCACATTCGCGACCATGGGTGCAGCCGGCTTCTGCATCAAGAACAGCAGCATCGGAGGCTTCGACAGCCTCTATGTCGATATAGTCGTATCCATCTTCATGTTCCTTGCCGGCATGAACTTTGCACTCTTCTTCAAGATACTGCAGCGCAAGTTCAGCAAGGTCCTGCGGGATGGAGAATTCAGGATGTACATCTCCGTAGTCCTCATCTTCACACTGCTTTGCTCGATAAACCTGATGGTGAAGGGTGTCTACTCGACCTTCGGTACCTGCCTTAGGTACTCGGTCTTCCAGGTCATCTCCATCGTGACGACTACAGGCTTTGCAACCCAGGACTACGTCCTCTGGCCGACCTTCTCGAAGATGCTTCTCCTGGTGCTCTTCTTCATCGGAGGCTGTGCAGGCTCTGCAGGTGGTGGAATAAAGGTCATAAGGATCAGGACACTTTTCATGCTGGGAAAGAACACGATGATAAAGCGTCTTCATCCGACTGCAGTCGTTCCTGCAAGGATAGGGGACGACTTCCTGGCCCAGGATACGATTCTCGGAATCTCCGGCTTCATCGGTCTCTATATCGCTACAGGCCTTATCGGTTCCGTGCTCTTCGCACTCTCCGGCAAGGATATGATGACCTGCTTTGCTGCCTCCTTCCTCTGCCTTGGAAACATCGGAATCGGCTTTGGCGAGGTCGGCCCGACAGGCAACTTCTCCATCTTCTCCGATTTCGTGCTCTGCGTAGGCTCCTTCCTGATGCTAGTTGGCAGACTTGAGCTCTATACAGTCTATGCACTCTTCTCAAGACGCTTCTGGAGAGTCTGATTTCTGCATCCACAGCCTGTAGGATGCTTGAACATTATCCTGTGCTTTGAAAGAATAGTTCCTATGTACTCTTCGCTTTTCAATCTGATGGGAATGATGTTCCTGATAATAGCGGCAGGCTTTGTCCTGCGAAGAAGGGGGATAATCACCGACGAGGGCAAGAAGGTCCTCACCGATATAATCCTCTGCTTCGTCCTTCCCTGCAACATACTGAAGTCCTACATGATGGCAATAGAACCGGGCTTCTGGTCGACGATGCTTGCGCTGTTGGCTGTCGCAACAGGAGTCCAGGTGCTTTCTCTTATTCTCGCCCATACGCTCTACAGGCGATTTCGCCCCTCCGAGATGCAGGTCTACCAGTATGGAACAGTCACCTCCAATTCAGGCTTCCTCGGCCTTCCTGTGACCGAAGGTGTCTTCGGTCCCACCGGAGTTCTCTATGCAAGCGTATTCCTCGTTCCACAGCGGATCGTGATGTGGACAGCAGGTGCTGCCTTCTTCCAGAAGGGAAACGGCAGCAAGTGGAGCGCATACAGGAAGATACTTACAAATGTCTGCATGATCGCAACCTACTTCGGGCTTCTTGCCATGCTGCTTCAGATAAAGTTCCCTCCAGTGATAGAGAAGACGATAACGACAGTATCCTCCTCGAATACTGCACTAACGATGCTGTACATCGGTGCGGTGATAGGGGATGTCGATTTCAATGGACTTGTCTCCTGGAACCAGGTGTACTATGCGACAGTAAGGCTTGTATTGATTCCCCTGATTACATTCTCCGCATCATCGCTGCTCGGCCTGAAGCCTCTTGTCGTGGGAGTTGCGACACTTCTTTCTGCAATGCCCTGCGGAAGCACGACTCCACTGCTTGCAGCCAAGTACGGTGCGGATGAGATTGCAGGTGCAAAGGCCGTCATATTCACTACAGTGCTTTCCCTGATTACACTGCCCATCTGGAGCATGATACTTCTTTCAGGAATGCCGGCATGAAAAAAAGGAGGCCGGAATCCCGACCTCCATATGCTTATGGGCCATCAGCCCTTGACCTT
>LVBC01000060.1 GCA_001604265.1 Spirochaetales bacterium Spiro_01 | reverse complement strand
TGGCAACTGAAAGCAGAAACAGCTTGGACATACAGTGGGTATTAATTACCTTTTTCTGCTTTTAATCAAGCATTATCAGACCTGATCCTCTTCCAGGATTCCCAGCTTCCTTTTCCAGTAGCGGGAGTAGACAACTCCTGCAGGGTTGTTCGCCAGGACCCGATCCTTTGTTATGAGACTGGAAACCGGTGCATTGCTGTTCTTTGTGAATATAACATCATGTCCAACGCAGATCCAGATATAACGAACCAGTTCTTTCCGATGCTGTTCAAGGGAATCGATGAGATTGCCCAGGTCCGGGGCTACTCCTTGATGGTGCTCCAATCAGGCAACAATCCTGCCAAGGAGGATGCCATCCTTGCCAACCTGCTCAGGCTGAAGGTCGCTGGAATACTATTCATCTGTGCAGAGAGAGGTTCCGATTTTCTGCACAGAATCTGCCAGGAAAAGAAGCTTCCAATAGTCTTCCTGGACAGGAATCCCAACATTCCCGATATACATCTGGTCACTTCAGATAACTACGGAGAGACCCTCCAGGCTGCCTCATACCTTCTGAGCCTGGGACACCGGGATATTCTTTATCTTGGTGGCAACGAGAACATAAAAACGGAACAGGAGCGATATCAGGGCTTTCTCAGGGCATTGAAAAAAGAGGGTGTCATGCATGATCCAGCTCTCCACGTAGTAGCCAACTACTCGATGGATGATGCATATATGGCAATTTCAATGATACTGAAGAAGAGAGAGCTGAAGTTCTCTGCAATCTGCGCGTCAAACGACCTGATGGCCTTTGGAGCCTACAAGGCCTGCAGGGAGAGAGGCATCAGAATTCCGGAGGATATCTCGATAATAGGATTCGACGATCTTCCTTCCGCCTCTCTCATAGGACTTACAACTATCCATCAACCCTTTGAGGAGATGGGCAGAGCTGCAATCCTAGAGCTACTGGAGATGATACGCAGTGAAAAGGATATGCCGTACGAGAAGAAGCTGCAGAACAGCATCGTTATAAGGGAGTCAGTCAGAAGTACAGCAATCTGAAGGCCAATGACTGTCAGTAATTCTTTTTGGCCTCAGTGCAGAAAAAAAGGACTGCACATTGCTGTGCAGCCTTCAATCCAAAGTAGCTTTGAATTAGTAGAGGAAGCCGTTGGCCTTTGCCTTTGCAACACCCTCTTCTTCCCAGGCCTTACCGCCAAGCTTGTCGAACTGCTCGACAAATGCCTTCCAGTTAGCCTCGGTGAGCTCCTTCTTTCCAGTGAGGAACTCTGCGATTCCCTGCTCGTAGAAGGTCTTGAGGTCTGTTGATGGAACAGGAAGAGCTTCGGAACCAGCTGCGTTGGTCCAGGTCTTCTCCTGCATCTCTCTGAGAGCCCAGAGTGCAGACTGCTGCTTGCCGTTCTTTCTTGTCCAGACAGGATATCTGGAAACGAGCTCGTAGTCGGAACCATAGTTGAATGCCATACTTCTGAGCTGGATGTAGGTCTGTCCGATAGGACCATCGAAGCCCTTCTCACCGTTGATGGATACAGGAACGCCGTTAGGACCGATTTCCCACTGCTCGCCCTTGATGCCCCAACCGCAGAGCTCATAACCTTCACCGTCAGCCATCCACTCGAACATTTCACAGATCTTGTCTGCCTTGCCCTCTTCGAATGCTTTCTGAGAGATACACCAGATTCTGAGGCCACGTACGGATGGACCGATGGACTTCTTGCCAGTTGGACCCACTGGTGGTTCAACAATCACGAAACCGCCATCTGGGAAGTTGGTGTCGAATGGTGTGAAGTTGTTCTGAGAAGCGTAAGCGGAGTTCTGCTCTCTGAAGACGCCGAACTTGCCCTGCTTCCAAGCTGCTCTGAAGTCGTCCTTCTTGTATGCCATCCAGTTTGGATCGATGAGATCGTTGTCGATGACCTTCTTGAGGAATACGAGGAAGTCATAGAACTCTGGCTTGTGGATCTGGAGACCTGCGGAAGCCTTGTGCATATCCCATGTGCCTTCAACGCCGAATGCACCCATGAGAGGCTCGAATCTTCTGCCAGGATAAGCTTCGTAGGTATTGGTCTCTACGAATGCGCCATAGCCATAGGTATCCTTCTTGCCGTTGCCATCTGGGTCATTGTTCCTGAATGCATAGAGAACATCATACAGCTCGTCGAGAGTGGTAGGAACCTTGAGTCCGAGCTTGTTCAGCCAGTCCTCTCTGATGAGGAGACCTTCGTTCTTGGAGATTGCACTTGGGGTTGCAAAGCCGTAGCTTCTGCCGTCGTCAAGTGTGGTGTATGCGATAGCACCCTCGTCGAACATGATCCTTGTTCTGTTAGGCATCTTTGCATAGAGATCGGTAACATCAGCGAGCATACCGTTCTGAGCAAGGCGGAGCCATACCTCTCTGGATGCGCAGAAGAAATCAGGAAGCTGATCTGCTGCAGCTGCAGCCTGGATCTTCATATCCTGGTCGCCATATGCGGATGGGAGAGAGGAAGCCTCGAGGTCGATGTTGAACTTGTCCTTGAGGATCTTATAGCCGACCCAGTCGTTAGGAAGTGGACCGACCTCTGTCTGAGTAGCGTTGTACCACATCTCGATGTGGACAGGACCGCTCTGTG
>LVBC01000059.1 GCA_001604265.1 Spirochaetales bacterium Spiro_01 | reverse complement strand
AGTTTCCGCCCATATGCTCCATACCCTCCTCGGTATTCTTCAGTCTGTCCACGCTCTTCCTGAGCTCAGTATAAACCATTTCCCCGGCCTCGCAACTCTTGAAATCGTGCATCATCCGGGCTATGCCGGACTCCCCCTTCGCCTTCCCGTTTATGAACACCAGATGCCTCCCGTCGTCCACCCTCAGGCCCGTCTGCTCTATGTGCGTGCAGATGTCCACCCGGTCCTCTCCCGTATGCCAGTAGTCCCCCTGGGTGATGAACACCACATATACCGGCATGATCCTGTTGTAGTTCCTCTCACCCCTTCTGATGGCCCTGGCCTGCAGCAGGCTCGCATAGAAGCTCGCCCTCTTCAGCAGGTCCCTCCTCCCTGTCTTCTGGACCTCCACCTCGAATATCCTTCCCGTGCTGTCGGTCGCAAGCACATCGAATTCGGGCTCGAGATTGCCAAGGTTCGGCTGGTAGGCATGCGAGAGCACCTTCTGGACGGATATGCTCTCGTCGCCGAGGCATACCCTGAGAAGCTCGTTCATCGCCGCAACGTTCTCATGATAGATGTTGGCAAAGAGTAGGTCGTCCATGGGAGTGAGCTTCCTGATGGCATCGATCGTCTCCTTTCTCAGTTGACGCTTCATACTTCCATCCTCCTTTTTTTAGATATCTGCCTCCTTCTACAGGGAAATCTGTTTTTCTGTACCATAACGCTGATATTCATTTTGAAATGGCAGCTTTTTCGATTACAGTTCTTCTAGGAGGCAATATATGCAGTATCAGGAACTTGGCAGATCCGGCATTGATGTATCGCGTGTTGCACTGGGCACCTGGGGTCTTGGAGGCGGTAGCGTATGGACCGACAAGGACTCCACAGCAGACGAGGCAATATCCCTTCTCTCTGCCTGCAGGGAGCATGGGATAAACTACATAGACACGGCCCCTGTATATGGAACAGGTGCAAGCGAGGAGCTTCTGGGAAAGGCCCTAAAGGGAAGAAGACATGAATTCATTCTCCAGAGCAAGTGCTCCCTCAACTGGAGGGGAGACGGAGGCAACTTCCACTATGAGCGCGATGGCTATACAGTAAACAACGACACCTCGGCAAAGGCAGTAGTAAAGGATGTAGAGGACTCCCTGAAAAGAATGGATACCGATTATCTGGATTCAGTAATAGTCCACTACGTCTGCAAGAGCTGGCCTGTCGAGGAGACAGTCGAAGCACTTGAAGGCCTTGTCAGGGCTGGAAAGATAAGGACATATGGACTATCCAACAGCCAGAAGGAAGATCTTGACGAATATCAGAGGACAGGAAATGTCTCTCTTGTGCAGGAGTTCTTCAGTGTTCTTTCTCCATTCCATGGAAGAGACTACTTCCCCACCTGCAGAAAGTATGGAACCACCTTCCAGGTCTATGGAGTCCTTGAGGAAGGGTTCCTGACCGGACCTGAATTCCTCGAAAGGACGTTCAGGAAGACCGATATCCGATCACGAATACCTTGGAATGCACCAGAGAAGAAGGAGGGCCTGAAGAGAGCCTTCGAGCTCTGGCTCCCACTTAAGGAGAAGTATGGCTGCTCCTTCTCCAATCTGGTACAGGCCTGGGCGCTTTCACAGTACGAGAAGATGAGCCTGCTGGTAGGCATGAGACGCTCCTCCTCGGTCGAGGATACAGCAAGATGTGTAGATATCGCTCTAACAGCAGAGGATATCGCTCTGATGGAAGATAGTGTAAGGAGCATCCAGGAAGCTGTCCTGGACAAGTGACGGCACCAGAAAAAGACAGAAGGACAGAAACCTCGGGCTTCTGTCCTTTCCTGTCATCTACTGCAGATACATTCAGATCAGCTTCTCTACTGCAGCTTCCACCTTTGCCATATCGGCTGTAGGCTCGAAGCGGGCAACGACTCTGCCCTCCCTGTCAATGATGAACTTCGTGAAGTTCCACTTGATATCGGGATTCGATGCCCAGGCTGGATCCTTTTCAGCATACATCTTCTCGAAGAACTCCCTGTACTTGTGCTCATCGAAGCCGGCAAAGCCCTTCTCGCTCTTCAGGAATCTGAATAGGTCAAGCTGGTTCTCTCCATTGACATCCGATTTCTTCATCTGAGGAAACTGGGTGTGGTAATGGAGGGTACAGAATTCATGCACCTCATCATCTGTTCCAGGAGTCTGGCCTCCGAACTGGTTGCATGGAACGTCGACGATCTCAAGTCCCCTGTCATGGAACTTCTCATACATCTCCTCGAGCTCCTTGTACTGGGGAGTAAAGCCGCAACCAGTAGCTGTATTCACAACGATGACGACCTTTCCCTTGAGATCCTTCATCTCAAGAAAACCGCCCTTTGCCTTTGGTACCGAATAGTCATAGAAACTCATATTCCACCTCTCCTTGCTTACCTTCAAATATCTTCAGACAATAAGCTTTCGGCAAGCCTTCACGAGAGAATCTTCATCTCCTACATTTCCCGGGAAGATTACGTAGCTGAGACCAGGGAATCTGCTCTCCGGGCCGAGCTGCCAGACGGGTACTCCCTTGAGAATCTGGCCGAGCACATTCGATTTCCTGGCCTTCAGGCCATGGATACCGACATCGTTGGAGGTTATGCCGCCCTTTGCGACGATGAAGCGCGGCTCGACTTCCAGCTCCTCAACACAGCGGGTAAGGGCACTTGAGATCCTGGTAGCCAGGACAAGCTGTTCGAGCTCGCTTCCCTCCAGTACATCCATCCTCTCCCTCTTCGTGTAGATGACCACATTCTTTCCCTCTGCGATAAGCCTGTTGGCCAAATCGGTAACTCTTCTGCTCTCCTTCATTCCATCGTCCTCGAGGACCGTATACTGGTCATACTCGATGAAGGTGAAAGGAAGGTCCGAATTCTTCAGTGCCTCAAGCTGCCTGGTCGTCTTGGAGACGTGGGAGCCGACTATGATCAGGCCACCATTCTGGTTATTGGCGCGGACAAGCTCATCCTTCTCGAGCAGAGGCTTGTCGCTTATGTTCCCAAGCACCTTCACAAGGGCCGCAGCAGAGCGGAACAGGAAGCTCTTGCCCTTGTTAAGTGCATTGATCAGGGCGACAGTGAAGATCTTCAGATCATCATAGGAAACGAGATTCACAATGACCTTGTTGAAGCACTCTACTGCCATGAGCTTTCTCTCGATCGATCTGAAGTCCATAGCCCTGATCTCCTCCAGGGAAATGGAGACCACATCATCCCTTCTGAATCGACCCTTCGTCTTCTCTTCTACATAGTCCTTCAGGTCAGAGGAGACGTAGCCGAAGGTCTTGTCCTTTGCAAATTCGGTCCTTCCTGCAGGAACAAGCCCTCCAGGCTCCTTTACATAGTGGATATCATCGAAGGTATACCTTCCGCCTTCAGGGAAGAATGGTATCAGGATCTCGCCATCGAAGGGTCCCAGAGAGTCGTTGAGAACCTCTGTTTCAAGAGGAAAGTGACCTCGAAGTGTCGAATCGCTTCGACTCACTATCAGATATTTCTTTCCACTCTCCCGGCTCGCTTCGGCTATCTTCCTTGCCAGCTTTCGATGTACCAGCTCCGTCTCCTGTCGCGAAAAGCCTCTGGAGTTGGTAAGAATATAGAAGACAGGATTCTCATCCTTGAAGGCCGATAGCACCTCGGATCCACCGTATGTGGTATAGACATCGACATCGTGCACAGTCTGAACACCTGTTGGGTCATCATCTATTACAACAATCTTTCTCTTCAGATTCTTCCACGCCTGCTGATAGATCCTGTCCACAACAGCAGAATCAAGAGCAGGAAACTCTTCCAGTACTGATAATGGGAGCATATTCACCTCTATAGAAGAATCTATCACAGATATCGGATGCAAAAAAGGAAAAGCTCTCGGCTTTTTAGACCGAGAGCCTTGCTGTGAGGGGCTTCATCATAGCGAAGAGAGTGACTCTTCCACGATACTGCACGCCCTGTCTATCTCTTCCCTGCTGATGACAAGAGGTGGAACGAATCTCAGGACCGTATAGCCTGCAGAGCAGACTAGAAGACCCTTTTCCATGCATGCGGACACTACATCGCGAGGTGCTACCTTGAGGTCTATTCCCTGCATGAAGCCCATTCCCCTTCGCTCGATGCACTTGTCGGGATGTGCTGCAACGATCTCATCCAGCTTCTTTTCAAGATAACTGCTGCGAAGAGCTATATCCTCAAGGAAATCCCTGTCGGCGAGCTTTGACAGGATGACCTGGCTTGCTGCTGTTGCAAGCAGGTTTCCTCCGAATGTCGCAGCGTGGTCTCCTGGAGCAAAGGTGCCCTTCACTCTCTCGAAGGCCAGGGTCGCACCCATCGGAACTCCACAGCCGATTGCCTTTGCAAGTGTGAGAATATCGGGCTTTACGCCATAGTGCTGGAAGCAGAAGGGCCTTCCGGTCCTTCCAAGTCCGCACTGTACCTCATCGAAGATAAGTACGATGTCCTTCTCATCACAGAGTGCTCTGAGGCCGGAAAGGAACTCCTGCTTTGCCGGAACGATTCCTCCCTCGCCCTGAAGCGGCTCCACAATGATGGCGCAGGTCTCGTCATCGACAAGATTCTCGACACTTTCCAGATCGTTGAAGGTTGCGTAAAGCACACCTGGAAGCATGGGAGCAAAGCCCTTGTGGTACTTCTCCTGGCCTGTGACTGTAATAGAGCCATAGGTCCTTCCATGGAAGGAGTGCTCCATGCTTATGATCTTGTACTTGCCCTTGGCAGAGCCGTACTTCCTTGCCATCTTCAGTGCAGCCTCGTTCGCTTCCGTTCCGCTGTTGCAGAAGAAGACCTCTGAGGAGCCAGCCAGCTTGTTGAGCATCACTGCTGCCTTTACGGAGTTGGCATTGTAGTAAAGGTTCGAGCAGTGCAGGAGTCCTGTGTCTATCTGGTCCTTGAGAACCTTTGCGACCTCGTCGTTTCCATAGCCGAGGTCGTTGACTGCGATTCCTGCAACACAGTCCAGGTATCTGTTTCCATCCTCATCGATGAGGTAGCAGCCCTCACCAGAGGAAAAGGAGATCGGAAACTGTGCGTAGTTGTGCATGTAGTTCAACTGCCCGAGGGCAACTGTTTCCTTGACAGACATATCTCACTCCTTTGTAAGCATCGTTCCGATGCCGTTCGTCGTAAATATCTCGAGGAGGATCGAGTGCGGGATCCGGCCGTCGAGAATATGTACACTCTTTACTCCCTTGTCGAGACCATCGAGGCAGCACTCGACCTTTGGGATCATGCCACCGTTGATGACGCCCTCTGCAATGTACTGCCTGCACTGACCGCTTGTAAGTCTTCTGATTATCGAGCTCGGGTCGTTCATGTCCTTCATCACGCCCTCCACATCGGTCAGGTAGATAAGCTTCTGTGCACCGAGTGCACCAGCAACTGCAGATGCCGCATAGTCGGCATTGATATTGTAGGTCTGGCTGAAGGCATCCACTCCAACTGGGCTGATCACAGGAACAAAGCCACTGTCCATGAGGGTATTGAGAAGCTCGGGGTTGACCTTGTCCACCTCTCCCACAAAGCCCAGGTCCCTGCCCTTCGGGTCCATCTTCCTGATGGTCTGGAGAGTGTGTCCATCCTTTCCATTTATTCCGCAGGCCTGGACACCGACAGACTGGAGGTTCTCGACGAGGCTCTTTCCGATCGAACCCGAGAGGACCATCTCTGCAACAGCAGCAGTCTCCTCATCGGTGACACGAAGTCCATCGATGAACACAGACTCCTTTCCCATTCGCGAGAGCGTATTCGTTATCTCCTTGCCGCCACCGTGGACGACGACCGGCTTCAGGCCAAGGTACTTGAGCATTGCGATATCGGTGCTGACCGACCTCTTGAGCTCCTCATCCACCATCGCAGAACCGCCGTACTTGACGACGACTATCGTACCTGCAAAGCGCCTTATGTATGGAATGGCCTCGATCAGTGCCTCGGCCTTGGTAATATCGCTATGTACATCGTAGCCCATGTTCAGCTCCTATAGTCTCCGTTTATCTTCACGTAGTCGTATGTCAGGTCACAACCCCAGGCTGTTGCCGTCCCTTCCCCCTGATGGCAGACAGCCAATATCTTCACATCCTTCTCGGAGAGCACGACCTTTGCCTTCTCCTCGCTGAATGGAACCGGAATGCCTGATTCGAGTACCGATACCACACCCTGCGAGGATGAGAAGTTCAGATCGACAAGGGCCGGATCGAAATCGGCACCGGAGTAGCCCATTGCGCAGAGGACTCTGCCCCAGTTGGCATCGGCTCCGAAGAGTGCTGCCTTGAAAAGCGAGGAGGAGACGACACTTCGGGCAAGGATCTTCGCGTTCTTCTTGTCCTTGGCACCCTCGACCTTCACCTCCATGAACCTGGTTGCACCCTCGCCATCTCTGACAAGCTCCTTTGCAAGGTGGCCGAGGACGAACTCCAGAGCCTCCCTGAAGCTCTCGGCCTCAGCTGTTCCTGAAACTATCATATCGTTGCCGGCCTCGCCATTTGCAAGCACGAGGCAGGTATCGTTAGTAGAGGTATCCCCATCGACAGAGATCATATTGAAGGTATCCTCTACACTCTCTCCGAGCATCGTCTGGAGAGTCTTCTTCTCGATAAGAGCATCTGTCGTTATGAAGGAGAGTGTTGTTGCCATATTCGGATGGATCATTCCTGCACCCTTTGCCATGCCTCCGATATGGACCTCCTTGTCCCCAATCTGCAGACTGACAGCGATCTCCTTGCGGTAGGTATCTGTCGTACAGATGCTCTCTGCTGCATCGGAACCTGCCTCCAGTGCAGAGGAGAGGTTCTCGATCAGGGCATCTACACCTGGTCCTATCTTTCCCATCGGCATCGGTACTCCGATGACTCCGGTAGAGCAGATAAGGATATTCTCCGGTTTTACATGGAAGCCCTTGAAGAAGAGGCCATCGCACGCCTTCTTTGCAATGAGACGGCAATCCTCGAGGCCCCTTTCTCCTGTGCAGGCATTGGCATTGCCACTATTCACGATGACAGCGCTGACAGTACCCTCTCCGGCTGTGATCGCAGAGTCCCAGAGAACAGGAGCTGCCTTGACTTTGTTGGTAGTATAGGTTCCGGCTGCCGTGCACGGAACAGAAGAGACGATGGCCGCCATGTCCTTCTTGAATCTCTTGAGTCCTGCATGCACACCAGAGGCCATGAAGCCCCTGCTTGCTGTAACACCACCCTGAACTATCTTCATATGACCCTTCCTCGACTGTCATCTGCCAGTCTGTCTGTCTCTTTTCTCACCAATCTTCCCACTTCTTGGATAAATATTCATATTTCTCCAGTCATTTGGGAATATTTTTGCATATAATAGCAAAAAAGTGAGCAAATATGCAATAATGATGCAAAACAATATGCATATT
>LVBC01000058.1 GCA_001604265.1 Spirochaetales bacterium Spiro_01 | reverse complement strand
AGACGGAAAGCCACCTCAATCATGCACTCTGCGTAGAGGCGACAATGAAGGCCTTTGCAGAGAAGAGAGGCGAGGATGCACAGTACTGGTCCATCGTAGGACTTCTTCATGACGTTGACTGGGAGATGTATCCAGAACAGCACTGCAAGAAGGCACCTGAGCTATTGAAGGAGATCGGCATGCCGGATGACCAGATCCACGCAATCTGCTCTCACGGCTGGAGCATCTGCTGCGATGTCGAGCCTGAAAGGGAGATGGAGAAGATCCTCTTCACCATCGACGAGCTTACCGGCCTTGTCTATGCAACAGCACTCATGAGGCCCGAGCACATGAATGGCATGAGCGTCAAGAGTGTGAAGAAGAAGTGGAAGACCCCATCCTTCGCAGCTGGCGTCAACAGAGAGGTCATCCAGAAGGGCAGCGAGCTTTGCGGCATCGAGCTCTCCGAACTCATCCAGACGACCATCGATGCGATGACTGCAATTGCTCCCGAAATCGGACTCTGAGGATTGTATCTTTTCTATCTTGCTGCAATCGATCTGCATGCAAGATAGCTGGATGCGAAAGCAAAGGAGAGGTTGTAGCCTCCAGTCTCTCCATCTACATCTAGAGTCTCGCCGACTATATAGAGATTCCTGCAGAGCCTTGACTCCATGGTCCTGCTCTCTATCTCCTTTGTCGAGACTCCACCACAGGTGACCATCGCATATCTTGTCTGCTCTCTGGTGTTACCTTTCATCCTCCAGGCTGTGAGAACTTCGATTATCTTCCCGATATCCTCTCTGGTGAGGGAAGCGATGTTCCTGTCCTTTGATGGGATGATGTTGTTGATGAGGCGCTGGGGAAGGCCTGTGATATGGTGCAGAGCGTTTGCACACTTCGTCTTTCCACTCTCCGCCTTTATCTCTACTGCTGAAATATCGCAGAGCTTCAGGACAATATCGGTTTCACCTTCCACATAGCGTGATAGGTTGAGTGCCACAGGGCCGGATATTCCCCTTCTGGTGAAGAGAAGAGGGCCTGACATAGTATGCTTTCCGACCTTCAGTGTGGCACTCTCCAGTGATATCCCTTCCAGGGCCGAAGTGTCCCTGTCCACCCTGATTTCACAGAGTGCATTCCTTAGAGGGACTATCGTATGACCAAATTGTCTTGCAAGGCGATAGCCGTCTCCAGTAGATCCGGTCTGGGGAAAGACCATGCCTCCTGTTGCTATCACTACAGCATCGGCTGTGAATTCATCGTTGATGATGAAGAGATCGTCTCTCTTTTTCAGGGTCCTTACCTCGTACCCTGTCACTATCCTTCCACCATTTAGAAGAGCATCCCTCACTGTGTGGGCATCGTCTGTGGTAGGAAATACTTTTCCATCCTCCCTGATATAGGTCTCGACACCGAGAGAGGCAAAGTACTCTCTTATTCTTTCTGGAGGAAGAGAGAAGATGGCAGTGGAAACGAAGTTCTTTTTCTCGTGATAATGCAGAACGAGGTCCCGTGGGGCCTCGTCATGTGTGATATTGCAGGCGCCTCCTCCTGTAACGAGAAGTTTCTTTCCGCACTCGGCGTTCTTCTCGAGAAGAAGGCTCTCCTTCATAAGTGATGATAGAAAGAGACCACTGGCCCCGCCACCTATGATAATGACGGGGTAGTGCTTCATATTACTTCTCTTCCTTCTTCACGATTGCAAGTCCGAGCTCTTCAAGCTGCTTTGGCTCAACTGTCTCCGGGCAGTTGTCCATCGGAGACATTGCAGCAGTGTTCTTCGGGAATGCAATGACCTCTCTGATGGTATTGACCTTGCTCATCAGCATGCAGAGGCGGTCGATACCAGGAGCGATACCTCCGTGCGGTGGTGGGCTGAACTTGAAGGCATCGAGGAGGAAGCCAAAGCGCTCCTGCGCAACCTCGTCAGGGAAGTTGCAGATGCGGAAGATTCGCTTCTGAAGTTCGATATCGTGGATTCTGATGGAGCCGGATGCCAGCTCATAGCCGTTGAGTACGAGGTCGTAGAGGTCGCCCTTTACAGAACCTGGATCGGACTCGAGAGTATCGAGGTACTCCTCCTGAGGCATACTGAACATGTGGTGGGCTGCTTCCCAGTGTCCCTCATCCTCGTTGTACTCGAAGAGTGGGAAGTCGATGATCCAGCAGAACTCGTATGTGTCTGTAAGCAGGCCAAGATCTGCTCCGAGCTTGGATCTCACAGCGCCAAGGCTGTTGCAGCACTTCTTCCAGTCCTCATGTGCAACGAAGCAGATGAGGTCTCCTTCCTTGGCTCCAGTTGTCTCTAGAACCTCGGCTTCGATATCTGTGAAGTACTTTGTAACACCACCGGAAAGCTTTCCATCTGTGACCTTCATCCAGGCCATTCCCTTTGCTCCGTATACCTTTGCGGCATCCTCAAGGGCAGTGATGTACTTCCTGGTGTAGTCGACACCCTCTGTCCTTGGAGCAACGAGGTACTTCACATGGCCACCGTTGTTGATGGTGTCTGTGAAGAGAGAGAAGGAAGACTTGGATGCGAAGGCTGCAGCGTCGTGCATCTCGATTCCGAACCTGAGATCCGGCTTGTCGCAGCCATAGGTGTTGAGTGCATCAGTGTATGCGATTCTCCTGAAGGTCTTTGGAAGTGTCACATTCTGTACCTTCTTGAAGACCTCGCCCATCAAATCCTCCATCAGGGCAAGGACATCGTCTCTCTTGACGAAGCTCATCTCCACATCGAGCTGTGTGAACTCGAGCTGTCTGTCGCCTCTAGGGTCCTCATCTCTGTAGCACCTTGCGATCTGGAAGTACTTGTCCATTCCGGAGACCATCAGAAGCTGCTTGTACAGCTGAGGTGACTGAGGGAGGGCAAAGAACTTGCCCTGGTAGATTCTGGAAGGAACGAGGAAGTCCCTTGCGCCCTCTGGAGTGGATCTGATGAGGGTAGGTGTCTCGATCTCCATGAAATCGGTCTTGTAGAAGTACTCTCTTATTGCCTTTACGACCTCGTGGCGCAGCTTGATCCTCTTCTGCATTCCAAAGCTTCTCAGATCGAGGAAGCGGTACTTGAGGCGGAAATCCTCCTTTGCGTTCGTCTCCTCGTCGATCATGAATGGAAGCACATCGCACTGGCTGAGGACCTGGATCCTCTCGGCCTTGACCTCGATCTCACCAGTCTCCATATCCGGATTGATCATGGAGTCCGGTCTTCTTCTGACAATGCCTTCTACGGCAACACAATATTCGAGCTTGAGAGATGCAGCAGCCGCCTGGAGCTCTTTAGAGGCGTCGTCATCGACAACTACCTGTGTAAGACCGTAGTGGTCTCTCAGGTTGATGAAGTGGAGTGCACCATGATTCCTGTCGCGATGGACCCAGCCGTTGAGAACGACTCTCCTGCCCTCATCGCATGCCCTTAGAGAACCACAGGTTTCGGTCCTCTGGAGGAATACTTCTTCTGACATGTTTGTCTCCTTGTAGGGATATTCATTACGGATGATAGCATTACCAAATTCCTTTGACAATTGACTGAATATGGGGGCTTGGAACGACAAACAAAAAACTGGCCGTCAGATCGGAAGAGTTGAGGGGATAATCCGATATGAGCCTGACAGGCCAGTATGTTTAGAAAAATATACTACAGTTTAGAAAAAGTTGTGGATATATTATAGTTACGATTTTGTGAACATTTTCTATTTTCTGTTCGGCAGCTCTCTGACAATATACTCCTTTCTCTGCAGATATCTTATAGCCTCTACTGCAGCGCTGGCTGCAGATGTGGTCGTTGTATATGGAATCTTGTTCCTCATCGCCTCCGATCTGATCTCGTCATCGCTTCTTCTGGAGTGGAAGCCCATCGGAGTGTTGATGACAAGTGCGATTCGGTGCGAGCGGATCATATCGACGATGTTCGGATGCCCATCGTGGACCTTCAATACAACCTCAGCTAGGATGCCGGCATCGAAGAGGTCCCTGGCAGTTCCCCTTGTAGCAGCGATTGCAAAGCCCATATCCTGAAGCGCTCTGGCAATAGGGACTATCGTCTTCCTGTCCTTCTTGTTGACGCTGATTATGACCTTTCCAGCTGTTGGCAGGACGTTACCTGCGCTGTCCTGGCTCTTTGCATACGCTTCACCGAAACTTCTGCCCATGCCGACGACCTCGCCTGTGGATCTCATCTCGGGTCCAAGCTGTGGGTCCACGTTGACGAAGCGGTCGAAGGAGAAGACTGCCTCCTTTATGGACCAGCCTGTTATGCAGTGTCCCTCTCCGATATCCTTTCCATCCTTCACAAGACCCTGCCTTGCAAGGTCCTCTCCCTGCCAGATCCTGATTGCAGTCTCTATGAGGTTCACTCCGGAGGATTTGCTGATGAAGGGAACAGTTCTGCTTGCTCTTGGGTTCACCTCGATTATGTAGAGCTTTCCATCCTTCTCTGCGAACTGGATGTTCATCATGCCGCAGACTGGAATCTCGCGTGCCAGGCGGAGGGTCCACTGTCTCATCTCCTCAAGAATCTCGGGCTTGCTCTTGTAGGGAGGGAAGACTGCAGCGGAGTCTCCAGAGTGGATGCCTGCAGCCTCGATGTGCTGCAGTATTCCGCCGATGTAGACATTCTTTCCGTCGGATACGGCATCGAGGTCGTATTCGAAGGCATCCTCCAGGAACTGGTCCACAAGGACCGGAGACTCTGGAGAGATTGTCACTCCCGACTTCTCGAAGAAATCTGCAAGGCCGGCATCGTCATAGGCGATGAACATGCTCCTGCCTCCGAGAACAAAGGAGGGTCTTAGGAGTACAGGGAAGCCGATCTCATGGGAGCACTGGAATACCTCTCCCGGAGTTCCGGCCATCCTGTTCTGCGGCTGTCTCAGTCCAAGCTTTCTTACAAGCTCGGAGAAGAGACCTCTGTCCTCGGTCGCATCTATGCCTTCGAGCGGGGTTCCTATTATGTTCGCTCCCCACTCCTCGAGCTCCTTTGCCATATTGAGAGGCGTCTGTCCACCGAGCTGGACGACTACATCCCTCGTTCCCTCCTTTTCCATGATGCCGATGACCTCTTCGGCAGTGAGAGGGGAGATGTAGAGTCTGTCCGAGGTGTTGAAGTCGGTCGATACAGTCTCGGGATTGCTGTTGACCATGATGGTCTTTCTTCCGTGGGCACGAAAGGCCAGGGAAGCAAGCGTACAGCAGGTGTCGAACTCGAGTCCCTGTCCGATCCTGTTCGGGCCAGAGGCCAGTATGACGACAGCCTTCTCTCCGAGTGGCTCCCCCTCGTCCTCCTCTCCATATGTCGTATAGCAGTAGGGTGTGAGCGCATCGAATTCGCCAGCACAGGTGTCTACGAAGTGGACGACCGGCTTCAGTCCATGCTCTGCTCTCAGCTCTGCAACAGCCTTTTCTGTAGTAGAGGCAAGCTCTGCAATTCTTCTGTCGGACATGCCGGCCTTCTTGGCCCTTTCAAGCACATCTGCATTCAGGCCTCTTGCAATCTCCTCATCGAGCTTTGCCTGTTCGACAAGCAGAGAGAGGAAGAAGCGGTCGAAGCCTGTTATGTGAGCTACTTCATCAAGACAGCCTTCACCCTGTTCCTTTATGACAGTGTAGGCCGCCTGGAATCGGAGTGGATGAGCACTTCTGAGAAGTGTATCGATATCATTTTTCGACCTGTCGAGGCCTGTGATGCCCTCGAACTTCCTTTCACTTGCCCTTATTCCCTTGTTGAGTGCCTCAAGTGCATTCCTGCCAAGGGCCAGCGCTTCACCGACGCTTCTCATCTGGGTTCCGAGCGCACTAGCAGGCAGAGGGAACTTCTCGAGCTCGAAGCGGGGTACCTTTACAGCAGTATAGTCCAGGGCGGGCTCGAAGCAGGAGACGGACTGTCCTGTGATCTCGTTCATTACTTCATCGAGAGTGTAGCCGACAGCGAGCTTTGCGGAGCATCTTGCGATCGGAAAGCCTGTGGCCTTGGATGCCAGAGCAGAGGAGCGGGATACACGGGGATTCATCTCGATTACGATCATGCGGTCCGTATCCGGTTGCATTGCGAACTGTACATTGGAGCCTCCGCAGTCGACACCTACTGCCCTGAGAATATCGATCGAGGCTGTCCTCATTCTCTGGTACTGCCTGTCGTTCAGGGTCTGGATAGGGGCAATTGTGATGCTGTCTCCAGTGTGGACGCCCATCGGGTCTATGTTCTCGATGGAGCATACTATGATCGCATTGTCCTTGTGGTCTCTCATCACCTCCATCTCGAACTCCTTCCAGCCGATGAGCGACTCCTCGATCAGAGCCTCGTGGGCCGGTGAGATCTCGAGTGCATGCTCAACGAGAGCGAGGTACTCCTCCTCTGTCTTTGCAATCGAGCTTCCCATGCCTCCGAGAGTGTAGGATGGGCGGATTATTATAGGAAGAGGTATGCTCCTGTGCGCCTCTACTGCATCCTCTATCGAGTGGACTATTGTACTCTTTGCGCTTTCAAGCCCCACTGAGGTCACGATCTTCTTGAAGGCACCTCTGTCCTCTGCTTTCCTTATCGATTCGATGGAGGCTCCGATGACCTTCACGCCGTACTTGTCGAGAATTCCCTTCTCGTAGAGCTCCATAGTGAGGTTCAGACCTGTCTGGCCTCCCATCGTAGAGAGAATAGCATCGGGACCTACCTGCTGGAATATCTTCTCGACATAGTCTGTCGTCAGTGGCTCGAGGAAGATGTGGTCTGCAATGCCAGGAGTCGTCATCACGGTTGCAGGATTCGGGTTGATGAGGGAGACCTCATAGCCCTCCTCCTTCAGTGCCTTGACTGCCTGGTTTCCGGAGTAGTCGAACTCACAGGCCTGTCCGATGATGATCGGGCCCGATCCTATTACAAGTATATGGTGTATATCATCCCTTCTTGGCATTATCTGACCTCCTCAAGGAAGCTGTCGAAGATCCAGGTGGCATCCTGTGGACCTGGTGAGGCCTCAGGGTGGAACTGGACGCTCCTGACATGCTTTTCTCTGTCGTATAGTCCCTCTACTGTGCCGTCATTTGCATTCACGAACCAGAGGTGGACGCTCTCGGGAAGAGAGGCCATATCGCTCATGAATCCGTGGTTCTGGCTGGTAACAAAGGTCTTTCCGGTATCAAGGTCCTTTACAGGGTGGTTTCCTCCGTGGTGACCATATGTCATCTTCACTGTCCTTCCGCCAAGGGCCCAGGTAATTATCTGGTGTCCAAGACAGATTCCGCACACCGGCAGCCTTCCAATGCACTTCCTGACCTCTGCAACACTCTCCTGCAGCAATGCAGGGTCTCCAGGGCCGTTGGAAAGAAAGAGCATTGCGTACCCCTGGTCGAGTACATCTGTGCTCTTGAAGGTCGGCGGAAGCAGGGTAACTGCAACATTTCTCCTGTAGAAGTTCTCGATGATGGAACGCTTCACGCCATAGTCTGCAAGTGCAATCCTGCATTCTGGCTTTTCTGGTGCCTTTACAAAGCCCTCTCCAAGCTCGGGGTCCTTCGTTATCTCATGGACGCTTACGCCATCTATCAGGTCTCTCTCCGTGATGGATGGAAAGGAGGAGAGAAGAGTTCTTGCCTCATCCATTCTCTCTGATGGGAAGATTACTGCATTCTGGCTGCCACACCTTCTTATGTGCAGCGTGAGCGCCCTTGTATCGATATCTGTTATTCCACATCTCTCGTGCTTTTCTAGAAAGACTTCAAGGGAGATTCTTCCAGGAGGAAGTGGTCCCTCGTAGAGCTTCTTTACAACAAGAGCCGTGGCATTTATTCCACAGCTCTCATTCCAGCTTTCATCGACTCCATAGTTGCCGATCAATGGGTAGGTCATAAGGACGATCTGTCCATTGTAGGAGGGGTCGGTGAGGATTTCAGGGTAGCCTGTCATGCTTGTGTTGAAGACAAGCTCCCCACAGCATATATCGCTTTTTCCAAAGACCTTTCCCTCATAGAGGGATCCGTCTGAAAGTAATAGATAGCCTTTTTGCATAGTCTTTTAGAACCTCGTTCGGGCAAATTAACAACACAATATCAAAAGTGCATATTTATTGCAACAATTCCGGACAAATTAACTAAAAATGCAACAAATGGAAACTTTTTCTGCAACAATATTCATTTTTCGACGTTGTAATGTCCGAAAAAGTGTTGCAGTGAATGAAGATAGAAAAGGTGGCCCTTACGAGGCCACCTGTATGGATATTCGATTCTCTCAGAGCTGGATATCTGAAAGGTACTCTATTGTGTACACAGCCTGGCAGAGTGTGATGTACTGCTGGTACTTCTCTACATCGTGCTTCTTCACTTCGAGCTGTGCCTTGAGAACATCGGTCTCGCTTCCGCTGCCGTGCTTCAGCATTATCTCCTTCTGCTCGGCCTTGTTGCCATCGACCTCCTTCTTGAGCTCGAGGTAGTCTATCTGGCTCAGAGCTGTATCGATAGCAGAGAAGGCTGAGGAGAAGGTCGTTCTTATCGTGTTCTCGGCATCGGTCCTCTCAAGCTGGGCAAGGGCCACATCGCTCTTGGATCTTGCGACATCGTGGAGCTTCTTTCCACCATCCCAGAGTGTCGTCTTCATTCCAAGGGAGAAGGTTCCGAAGAGGTGTGTGCTGTCGAAGAAGTCGCTGTCGATTACAGGAAGTCCCTGACCTCCGTAGTTGACTGATGCAGTGAGTGCAAAGTCCGGCTTCCAGTACTGGCTACCCTCTGCGATCTCCTCCTTCTTCTGGGCTACATTCTCCATCAGAGAGAGCATCCTGAGCGGGGTGCGGGATGGGGAGAGAGCTTCGGCAAGAAGGGCCTCTCTATCAGCTTCTGCAATCTGTCTGTACTCAGCTTCGTCTGGTGTGAAGTCGATATCCTCGACCTTCAAATCTGGCATTCCTGTCATGGTCCTGAGGCCTTCGAGGACATTATCCAGCTGGGCCTGAGCCTGGCTCTTGCCGACTCTGACTTCGAGTGCATCGATTCGTGCAGACTTCACATCGAGTTCGACCATCATGCCATTTCGGTAGGCCTGGTCTGAGAGGTTAACAAGCTTTGCTGCAATCTCATCCTCCTCGTCCAGAGTATCGATAAGCCTTGAGAGGTAGTAGATAGAGGCAAGTCTTGTCTTCAATTCGACAACGGCCTTGTTCTCGGCATCTCCCTCCTGCAGCTGTCTTACAGTCCTTACATCCTTGTATATCTTCTCTGCGTTGGAGAGCTTTCCCCAGGTAAAGAGCGGCTGTGTGATATTCAGCTGCATCATAAAGAGGTTGCTGTCCATCTCAAAGAGAAGTGGATCGGAATCGATATTGCCTCCATACGCCTGCATTATCTGATCAAATGTAGTTACAGGAGCCGTTGGATTGCTTCTGTAATAGTTTGTGGCCAGTGTTGGATAGTTCGTCAAAATTTGAGAAAGAGTATCCGATGCGCCTTCATTGATATCGCTGAGATATACTTTCTCCAGCGGGTTATTGACGATGTGGGTCGCTGCAGCCGTCATCTCGATGGTCGGGCCCTTGCTTCCTCTTGCATCCTTCACATCAAGCTCTGCCTTCCTCGTCTCCTCGTGCGCCTTCAGGAGGGCAGGATTGGAGCGAAGCATGCTCTTGTAGAGGGATTCGTAGGTCTCGCCTGCGAAGAGCAGCGAGGATGACAGCACAACAAGCGCTATCAGAATCAAGGTCCTTTTCATACTGTTTCCCTCCTTGCTTTTCTGTATATCTTCTTCAGGTGTCTCCTCTCGAGCATGTAGTAGAGAACAGGCATGACGAAGAGCGAGATGACGGTCGTCGCAAGCAGGCCGCCAGCAATTGCCTGGCCCATTGGCGCGTACATCTCAGCACCCTCTCCCTTGCCGATTGCCATAGGAACGACACCGAACATTGTAGTTAGCGATGTCATCAGGATGGACTTGAGTCGGCTCTGACAGGATTCGACGATTGCCTCGTTGAGAATCTCTGTATCCTCCTTAAGGCTTCTTCGTCCTTCAGGGCGGTTATCGGCATCGACTCTCTCGCCACGCTGTTCGAGCACGATCGTCTGCTTGATTCCGACTGTCATATTCATCCTGTCGATGAGGATGATGCCGTTGTTGACTGCAGTACCTATCAGCGAGACGATACCGAGTGCAGAGAGGATATTGATCGTATTGCCGAAGGCCAGAAGGCCGATTGCAACACCGATGAAGCAGAACGGAATCGTGATCAGGATCAAGAGCGGCTGGTTGAAGCGCTCGAACTGATAGACCATGATCGTATAGACGAGGAAGACTGCAATCAGCATGGCCTTGACGAAGAGAGGAATCGTATCCTCGATGAGCTTCATCATGCCGCCTGCCTTCTCAGTCACACCAGGGGCGAGCGGATTTGCTTCCATATACGCCCTGAATCTTGCGTTTATCTTTGTCGTGTCGGTCGTGGAGGTCGTACAGTTGATGCTGATCGTGTTCGCTCTGTCGGTGTGGTTTATCTGTGAGACAGTATTCTTTACCTCGAGATCGCTGATCGCATCGTATGAGACCCTTCTTCCGCTCTGGCTGACTATCTTCAGATTGGACAGCGTAGTCTCGTCGAATGGTCTATCGGAGACATCGGACTCGAGCCTGATATCGTGCCTGTTGCCCTTTGCATCGGTATAGATTCCCGCATCGACACCATTGAAAAGCACTGCACTGGTCATTCCGGCCTCGTAGGCTGTAAGTCCGATGGAGGAGAGGTAGTCGTTGGAGGTCTTTATGACGGCCTGGTACTTGTCGTAGGAGGTATCCATGGTGACATTCATGACCATCGGATCCGATTCGAAGTACTCCTTCAGCCTCGTGGCCTCTCTGTACAGTGTGTCCATGTTCTCGCCTGTGAGTGTGATGCCATAGCCACCGCCACCGGAGATGTAGGCGATGAGGTTGTCGAAGCCGCCGTTGGTAACAGAGGCCTTCGCATCCGGAATCCTTGCGTCGATTATCTTTTTTATCTGGAGGATGTAGGTGTGGATGTCAGTAGTTCTCTCCTCCTTGTTCGTCAGGACTACACGGACGTAGCCCTTGTTGTCATCTGTAGTGAGCTGGACACCGCTTCCTATCTTTCCTGTAACCGCAAGAGTGGTCTTGGTATCGGGGATGTTCTCCCAGACAAGCTTCTCGATCTCGTCGAGGCGCCTTTCCGTCATCTCCTTCGTGTAGGATACAGGGAACTCTGCATTGATGTAGAAGTCGTTGATATCCGCAGATGGGATGAATGAAAGTCCAAGCTGTGTGCCGGCCCAGCCTGAGAGAGTCAGGATGACGAGCGAGATTATGATGATGAACTTCCTGTTCTTCAGCACCCACCTTACTGCAGAGCCGTACGCACTGGTCAGCCCATCCATTATCCTGTCCAGGATGTTCCTCCTGTGCTCCTTCCTCTCTTCTGCAAGGAAGACCTTCAGCAGGCTAGGGATGACAACGATTGCCGAGATGCAGCTGCCGGAGAGTGCAAGGATGAATGCGATCGAGAGGTCTCTCAGTGCCTGTCCAACGATGCCTGTTATCCTCAGAATCGGCAGGAAGACGACGATAGTGGTCAGTGCCGAGCCGAGAATCGACATGCTGACATTCTCGCTTGCCCTGTATATTGCCTCGTTCACCCTGTAGATGTACCTGCCATCCTTCTTGGCCATATAGTAGGTATTGACCTGCTCCAGCATGACGATGGAGCCATCGACGATGGAGCCGAGGGCGATTACTATGCCGGCCGTGGAGAGAAGGCTGATGCTTATTCCCATCACCTTCATGCCGACGAATGTAAACCATATCGAAAGCGGCAGAGAGATTGCGATGACAAGGGTCGACTTCATATCCGCAAGGACGAGGAAGATGATGAGGATTGCAATGATTATTGCGGATATACCTGTATTGACGACGGAGGCGATGGCCCTGAGGACTATCCTGGAGTCATCTGCAATGATGCTGAATTTCAGGGCGCCGTGCTTGTCCCTCTCCTCGCTTTCGAGAATCCTCTTTATCAGGGTGTTTATCTTTACAGTGTTGCCGTCATCTCTCTTCGTGATGTTGATCGCGACGATTCTCTTCTCCCCCTTCTTTGCGATGAGGTCCGGCTCCGGATTCACTATCTCCACATCTGCAACATCCTGAAGGCGGATTATCGTCCCATTCTGCTGTCCGACTGTGAGATTGCGGATCGTATCGAGGTCCTCATAGTCGGCCTCGAATCTGAGAGATGTGTTCTTGTCCCGGAAGTCTCCGGTTCCAAGAGGCATGTTCTTCTTGCCGTAGTCGAGCAGCTGATAGACTTGGAGAGGGGAGATCTCCTTTGCAAGCAGATCCTCTGTTCTCATTGTAACCTTTATCTCGCTGCCCTCGAGTCCGATTATCTCGAAGTCGGCTACGCCATCGATCTTGGTGATCTTGGGCTTGAGCTCGTTCTCAAGGTAGTTGTAGATTGCCTCAGCGTCGTTTCCATACTCGACTGTGAAGGTCATGATCGGGAGCATGGAGGCTCCTCCAACGACAGCCTTAGGGGTTCCCTGTATGCTGTCTGGCAGGTCGTCCATCATCTCGTTGATCCTGTTCCTGACCTCATCTATCTGGTCGTAGACATCTACATCATCCCTGTAGCTTATCTTTATGACGCCATAGCTTTCACTTGAGGTCGAATCCATTGACTTGAAGTTGGGGAGGGTGACGAAGTTGTCCTCCATTACCTTGATGACATCCTTCTCGACCTCTTCGGCACTTGCACCCGGATATATCGTGATTACGAAGACCTGTGGAAGCGACATGTTCGGCATGAACTCCAGATTGGAGGTGAAGACGGAGGCCAGGCCGAATACGATCAGCACAAGCACGCCCATGAGGATGTATACAGGATGTCTTACAGCAAACTTAGAGACTTCCATCTAGTCCTCCAGTACCTTTACATCTTCACCGTCCAGGACGCTGTTCTGGCCATCGTAGATGAAGAGAGAATCCTCCATGCCCTCTGGAACGAGGAAGGAGGCGCTGTTCTCGAATTCGATTTTCTCGTTGATGTACCTTGCCTTTCCATCGACAACAGAGTACATGGAGCCATCCGGCTTCCTGACGGACTGTGGCAGGATGTAGGCATCCTCAATCCTGTCGTAGACTATCTCGGCCTTGATGTACATGCCCGGTCTGAAGAGGGATGGATCGTCGATTCCAAGCTTCAGGGCAAAGGTCTTGCTCTCTCCGTCGATGTATGGGGCTATCGAGATGATATGGGCCGTGGAGAATGCACCGTCAGTCGGCCTTGTGATCCTGATCTCCATGTTCTTCCTCTCTTCATTGAAGAGCGAGAAGTATTTCTCAGGAATCTGCAGGTTGACCTCGAGCTTCTCAAGGTCTGCGATGACTGCCATCGGAGAGGTGTTGGTCGCTATGTCGCCCTTGTGCTTCAGGTTCTTGAGTACAGTACCGCTTACAGGTGCCTTGACAAGGGAGTAGGAAAGCTGGAGGTTGGCAAGGTCAAGTTGCGCCTTGCTGGCATCGCGCTGTGCCGTGATCGTATCGAGCTCCTGGTCCGTTGCGGCCCCGATGCTGTTGAGCTCCTTGACTCTCTTGTAGGAACTTTCGTATGCAAGAGCTGCGGCCTTTGCCTGAGCGACCTGGCTCTTGAAGGCCTCGTCGTCTATCTTTGCAAGCACCTGGTCCTTGTGGACATAGCTTCCCTCCTCGATGAAGTAGTCGAGGATTGTTCCCTGCACCAGAGGAACTACAGGAATCATCGCATCTGCTTCGACGTGGCCGGAGAATCTGATGCTCTTCTCGATAGAGCCGACCTCCGGCTTCATTACGCGTACCGGAGTAGTCGGTGCCTCGTATGTCGGAGTTGTCTTCGAGTCGAAGAACATCTGGAGTCCATAGACCGATGCGCAGAGCAGAGCCATGAAAACGATATATTTGACTAGCTTGAATGGATTATGTTTCTTCATGCCTAAAATATAGGAAAGGGGAAGGAAAAAGTGTATCGACACAGGGTTCAAAGTTTATTCAAAATTATACAAAGTTAGGTATCTCTGTTCAATTTTGAACTTTTAGGTGTGATAACGAAAAATCGTTAACAATAACAGCAGATATGGTGACGGTTGTTCATTGAACAGCAGCCTTCAACTCAATAGAATTTCCTAGGTATGGATTCTAGAACTCTCAGGGCCTTCAGGGCTGCATTTCCCTATACACTGCCTATCCTGGCAGGCTACTTTCCGCTCGGTGTTGCCTGTGGAATCTACCACAGGTCGATGGGAATGCCCTTCTTCCTTCCGGTACTGGATACCATCCTCATCTTCTCCGGGGCTACAGAGTTTCTCATTCCTGGAATCCTCCTTTCGACATTTGCACCAGTCGAGACATTCTTCCTGGCCCTTGCAGTAGGAGCAAGGCACATCTTCTACGGCCTTTCCACTCTGGACCTATACCGAGGTGCGGGGTTCAGGAAGCCCTATCTCATCTACTCGACTGCCGACGAGGCCTTCTCGATCCACTGCTCGGTAACTGTTCCTCCTGACGTCGATGTCTTTTCCTTCAGGCTCTTTGTGAACCTGCTGGACCAGAGCTACTGGATATCAAGTGTGCTGCTCGGCTCCATCCTGGGTTCCTTCATCCATTTCAATACAGAAGGAATCGAGTTCGTGCTGACAGCCCTCTTCGAAGTGATGTTCGTCAGCTATGTCCTTAATGCCAGGGAGAAGATGAGCAGCCTTACCGGCCTTTCTGTCTGCATCCTGACCCTGATCGTATTGAAGGAGAGCTTCATACTGCCAGCCCTTGTGCTTTTGACAGTCGCTCTGCTTGTGATGAGGCCACTTCTAGAGGAGAAGAGTGCATGACAAACCTACAGGCCGTAATCACAATCGTCATAATCTCACTGGCAACACTGCTTACAAGGTTCCTGCCCTTCATCATATTCCCCTCCGACAGGGAAAGACCACAGGTGATCAGGTATCTCGGAAGGGTCCTTCCGGGAGCTCTGCTTGCATTCCTTGTCGTCTACAGCTTCAAGGGAGTCTTCGACTACGACAGGGCCGAGTTGATGGCCTCCCTTGTCGGAACTCTCCTCACAGTAGGCTCATACATCTACAAGAGACAGATGATGCTGTCGATAGTCCTGGGAACAGCCGGATATATGCTGATGATACAGTTCGTTTTCTGATCGCAACGACATCATATGTCGCGTTGAAGGGACTATCCTCCAGGTAAAGGAGGAGAGTGATGAAGAGAGATGAAAGGAAGATGACGAGAATGGTGCTCTCATGTGCAGATCCTGGATACTTTACCGACTCCAGAGGCTGCCTGGTCACCAATTCGGATGGGCGCAGAGGCTACATTGCTTTTCTGGATGCAATGGTCAACGAATACATAATAAGGGATGGCAGTACCGGCAGGATCGTCAGTATCTACACATCCCTTGAAAGATTTATCGAGGGCGGCTGGAAGGCTATGCCCTGATGATGTCCTCGATCACTCCAACGTAGACTCGATGGAAGTTGTTCTCATCCTCGCCTGAGTAGAAGTCCTTGAGGTCGGAGGGTGCGATGCACTCACTGTCCAGCTCCTGATGGAATATCTTCCTGCAGACGACTGTGAGGTAGGCCTCCCTGTATGTCACACCCTTTTCAAGGAAGACAGGAGTGAGGCCTGCAAGCTTGACCTTGTCCTCATCCCTGCCAGAGACGACTCCCATCACCTTGAGTGCCTCCTGGTTTCCGTCCTTCAGGAACTGTACAGTGAAGTAGTCGTTTTTCTCCATGAAGTCGTATGTGTATCTGCTTGGACGCACGAAGACCGTGCAGACCGGCTTGTTCCACAGCCTTCCGAAGCTTCCCCAGCCGATCGTCATCGAGTTGAAGGCCTTGCTGTCTCCAGCTGTCAGAAGACATCTCCTATCAATGAATTCACTCAATCCTGCTGTATCCATATCATCCTCCTCAAAGTGTCAGGAATGCTCTGTAGCACTCGTATGCAGAGGTGATGTCCTCTGCGCTTGTGATCTCGAAGGGGGCGTGCATGGAGAGGACTGCAACTCCGCAGTCGATGACCTCCATGCCGTACCATGCACAGTATTTTGCTATCGTACCACCGCCACCGACATCCACCTTTGCAAGCTCTGCCATCTGGAATCTTACCTTGTTCTCGTCCAGGACCTTTCTGAGCTTTGCGATGAATTCAGGGTCGGCATCGCTTGCTCCTCCCTTGCCGCGTGAGCCTGTATACTTGCTGAAGACGACGCCTCCGGAGAGAGCAGAGGAGTTCGCCCTGTCGTACAGATCTGCATGCTGTGGGTCATATGCGCTGTTCACATCGCTTGAAAGCATATACGAGTTCCTGAGACAGCGTCTGATGGAAATTGCATCCTTCTCTCCGCACTTTGCAAGCACCTCTGCTGTGATGTTCTCAAGGAGCAGGGAATCCATGCCGGTTGCTCCGACAGAGCCGATCTCCTCCTTGTCGACCAGAAGACAGCAGGCTGTTCTTTCTGGAACGGACTCCATATCGATAATTGCCCTTAGGGAGGTGTAGGCGCAGACTCTGTCATCCTGGCCGTAGGCAAGGACCATCGACCTGTCGAGACCCATGTCCCTTGCCCTGCCTGCAGGAACGACCTCGAGCTCTGCCGACAGGAAGTCGTCCTCGTCGATATCGTATCTCTCCTTCAGGATCGCCATGATCGCATTTCTGCCCCTGTCCTTTTCATCCTCCTTTCCCTCTGGAGTGAGACCTACTACCAGATCGAGCTCCTCGCCCTTGATGAATTCTCCTGCAGAGAGCTTCATCTGCTCCTGGGCAATGTGAGGAAGGATGTCCGAGATGCAGAGTGCAGTGTCCTCTTCATCCTCGCCGATCTCTACCAGGGCTGCAGTTCCATCCTTCCTGAAGACGACACCGTGGATTGCAAGCGGCATCGTGACCCACTGGTACTTCTTTATGCCACCATAGTAGTGGGTGTTGAGATAGACGATGCCCTCCTTCTCGAAGAGCGGCCTCATCTTGAGGTCGAGGCGTGGTGAATCGATATGAGCACCGAGGATATTCATTCCATCCTCGAGTCTGTTCCTTCCAATGACGAAGAGGGCCAGTGATTTGTCCCTGTTGACGAAGTAGACTCTGTCTCCTGCCTGGAGAGAGTCCTTCTCGCAGAGTTCGACAAAGCCCTTTGCCCTGGCAAGCTCCACTGTCCTGCTGACACACTCCCTCTCGGTCTTTCCCTCATCGAGAAATCTCTTGTAGCTATCTATAAGTGCACGATCCATATGATACTCCTTTCCAACGAGCATAACATTTGTAGCTGATTTTGTCCTTTTCCATTTATAATGGGGGCTATGAAAGTCGGAATACTTGGCTGCGGCCACATAGCAAGCAAGAATGTTGGAATGATAAAGGCCCTTGAGGGGATGGAGGTTGTAGCCTGTGCTGCAAGAGATATCGACAGAGCGAAGGCATTTGCTTCACAGTTCGGCATTGAAAGGGCCTATGGCTCCTATGCGGAGCTTGCAGAGGATCCCGAGGTGGAGCTCGTCTACGTAACTACCATACACTCGCTTCACTACGAGCACATGATGCTCTGCCTGAATGGTGGCAAGAACGTCATCTGCGAGAAGGCCTTCACTGTGAATGCCGAGGAGGCAGAGCAGGTCTTTGCCCTGGCCCGCTCGAAGCACCTCTTCGTTTCGGAGGCGATCTGGACGAGGTACCAGCCGGCAAGGACCCTGATAAAGCACCTGATCCAGAGAATCGGAAAGGTGACGAATGTCAGCGCCAAGCTGGGTGCAAAGATAGTCTGGAAGGACAGAATATCGATGCCGGAGCAGGGTGGTGGTGCAATCCTCGACCTGGGTGTCTATGTGATAAACTTCGTCCTGATGGCCAGGGAGGGCGTTCCAATCTCGAAGATGGCTGGCCTTTGCACGAAGAACGAGAGGGGAGCCGACATCAGAGAGGAGATGCTCTTCCAGTTCGAGGATGGCTCTACAGCGACCATGAGCACCGAAACTGAGGCCGATACCCACAAGAGGGGCATAATCCAGGGAGAGGATGGTTTCATCGAGGTCGACAACATCAACAATCCAAAGCTCATCAAGCTCTGGTCCGGTACCAAGAATTCGGTCCTCATGGCACAGTATCCACTGAATCATGAGTACAATGGCTATGAGTACGAGTTCATTGCGGCAAAGAAGGCGATCGAGGCAGGAAGACTTGAAAGCTATGATATGCCATGGAGCGAGACTCTCAGGGTCATGAGGCTGATGGATGGCTTCAGAAGAAGCTGGGGTGTAAAGCTCGGAAGGGAGCTCGAAGAGTCATGAGGGCAAAGAAAAGCCACTAGGCTGATTGGAAAAAGCGGTGGATCCTAGTGGCCAGAAAGTTATGAATTGTGTTCAGTCACCGACTACACAAGAGTAAACAAGCTTCTGATTGAAAGGTTACATCATATGAGATTCTTCAGAAGGAAATCCTTTGTGAAGGTGCTTCCGTCTTTGTCTGTAGCCTTTACAGTCAGTGTGAATGTCGAGCCGCTTGCAGCATTTCTGTCGATCACAAGCTGTGTTCCTCTCATGAAGGTGCTCTCTCCATCGTCAAGGTAGCGGGCTGTTGCAGAAGTGTTGACAAGTCTTGCACCCTCTCCCTTGATCGAGAGCTCTACAGAGAGATCCCTGAGTGCCTCGTTGCCATCATTCTCGAAGTAGATAGTCAGAGGAATCTGGACTCCCTTTGGAAGGCCGTTGATATCGTATCCACCAGCCTTGACCTCTGTGATTGCAAGATGCTTCCACAGTGCCTCGAAGGTGGCTCCGTTTCCCTTTACTGTATACTCCTTCTCATCAGCTGCGATGTACTGCCTTGTGGATGCATCGTAGAAGCCGTCGAAGATCGCATCATCCTTTGCCTCGAGCTTTGGAACGGAGATGACATCTCCCTCCTTTGCTTCTACAAGGCCACTGTCGAAGCCGGTCCTTGCATCGGTGAAGGTGACTCCTGGTGTGAAGACAGCATAGAGCACCTGGCTTGTGAATGGCATCGTGATCTTCTCTCCTGGTTCATAGTCCTTTACATCAGGTGTGAGGCCAAAGCCTGCAAGCTGTCCTGCAGAGGAGGAGCCTGAGAGTGCTGTCGGAAGCTCTATCTCCGTTCCAGGGCAGTACATTGTGCTGGAGCTTCTGGAGTAGGAGTAGTTGTCACCCTTGCTCTCTGCCTTTATGGAGAGGGTCGGGCTGTAGTATGGGCTGTTCTCATAGAGCCACTTGGCAGCCTCGGTATCCTTCTTCTGTATGATTGCTTCTTCGAGTGCCGAGCTCTGGGTCTCATTCATCCTGTATCCCTTAAGCTCTCTCAGGGAGTCCAGGGTCTCGTAGTACAGATTGGAGTTGCTGTTCCTGATGGCCTTGTCCAGACTCTTGTCGAGGGTCTCTGATTCCTTGGCAATCCTCTTTCCAAGCTCATCGTACTTCGTCATTGCAAGAGCAATGTTCCTGTCGATTGCTGCCTTGTCGAACTCCTCATAGAGATTCTTCGCACTGGTGGCAGCAGATAGTGTGGAGAGTGCAATCAATGCGATGCACAGTCCGATAATCAATGATTTCTTCATATGCTTTAAATCTCCTTTTCGCT
>LVBC01000057.1 GCA_001604265.1 Spirochaetales bacterium Spiro_01 | reverse complement strand
TGGACAGTTTTATTTCTAAAATTATGTTTTGATTTATAAAATTTGTTGAAGTCTTCCGTTTTGTCGTTAATATATTTAGTAGATTAATGCAATTCAGGAGCTACCATGACAGAAGAGACCAGCGCGACAAGGAAGAATCTTTCACTCGACAAGGCATTGGGCCTGCTCGAGGTCATGGTCACGTATCAGAGGCCCTTCAGACTTCTGGATCTTGCCTCCGACAGTGGACTTTCTACAAGTACAGTGCACCGTTTCCTCAAGACATATATCGATTCGGGCTATGTGCAGCAGGCGAAGGGCACCAAGCTCTACTACATGACGCTCAAGCTTGCCGGAATCGGCAACACCTGCCACCAGAACTTCTCGCTTTCGAACAACCTGCAGCCCTTCATGGAGAGGGTATCCGACCACTTCCAGGAGGCATCCTCTCTCTGCATCGAGAATGACATGAATGTAGTCTACATTGCGACACATGAGGGTCCTGCGAGGCTTCTTAGCACGCTTTCAAGGATCGGAAAGGTCGCTCCGATGCACTGTACCGGTGTTGGAAAGCTGTTCCTGGCAGAGTATTCCGACAAGAAGCTGGAGACCTTCGTGAAGGTGAAGGGTCTGACAAGGTACACCTGGAATACGATCTGCGACCCATCCTCCCTCAGGAAGGAGCTCGAGATCATCAGAAGGCAGGGCTACTCCTGGGACAATGAGGAGTGCGAGATAGGTGCACGCTGCCTGGCTGTTCCAGTCAGGGACTACTCGGGTGCGATCGTCGCGGCACTGAGCTTTTCCTGCCCGGTTGCCAGATTCCCGAATGAGGAGTCGGCGATCGCATTCATGAAGAGCATCGGCCTCGAGGCGTCGAGGGAGCTTGGCTTCAGCGCCTAGGTCGCAAAGCCCCTGAACTGCGTCATGTACAGCTCGTAGTAGCGGCCTCTTTCTGCTATCAGCTCCTCGTGCCTTCCTCTCTCGACGATGGTGCCGCCATCCAGCACCACTATCATGTCTGCATCCCTTATGGTCGATAGCCTATGGGCAATTATTATGCTTGTCCTGTTCTTCAGCACATGCTCTATCGCCTTCTGTATCTCCTTTTCTGTCCTCGTGTCGACATTGCTTGTCGCCTCATCCAGGATGAGTATCCTCGGATCCTGTGCAAAGGCCCTTGCAATTGCAACAAGCTGTCTCTGACCCTGGCTTATGTTGCTGCCGGAGGCCTCGAGCACCGTATCCAGCCCCAGAGGAAGCGACTTGACCATTCCATCGACCCGGCTCATCCTCATCGCCCTCTCGATCTCCTCGTCGGTCGCACCCTCATGCGAATATCTGAGGTTCTCCCTGATGGTCGATGAGAAGAGGAAGGTATCCTGAAGCACGATGGCAACATCCCTTCTGATATCTGCACGCCTGATTTTCGATATATCCTGTCCGTTGATCTCGATGGCACCGGAATCGATATCGTAAAAGCGCATCAGCAGATTGACGACTGTCGTCTTTCCACTGCCTGTTGCACCGACAAGTGCAACTCTCTTTCCTGCAGGGACCTCGAGTGAGAAGTTCTTCAAAACAGACCTGTTCTTTACATATGAGAAGTCCACACCCCTGAACGAGACTGCAGCCTGCTTCTCCTCCTTCAGCGCCTCTCCCTCCATATCCTCGCTCTCGACATCCAGAAGCTCGAAGACTCTCTCGGCTCCAGCTATTGCAGTCTGGAGCTGGCCATACACCTGTGAAATCTCGTTGATCGGCCTTGCGAACTGGCGGGAATAGACGATGAATGCAGAAATCACACCAAGAGTTATCATGCCGCGAGAGGCGAAGTAGCCTCCGAAGACTGCTATTATCACAAAACTGAGATTTGAGATGCAGTTCATCACAGGACCCATGACTCCGGAAAAGCAGTCCTGTCTGATTCCCGCCCTTGTAAGACTGTCGGAGGTCTCTGCAAAGGTCCTTGTCCTCTCCTTCTGCTGATTGAAGGAGACGACGGTCCTGTACCCCCAGACCATCTCCTCCACATTTCCATTCAGACGGCCCAGCAGGCTCTGTCTTGAACGTGAGAACTTCCTGACCTTGCCGGAAAGGAATCTGGTCACCTTGATGGTAAGGAATATCGATATGAAGCTCAGAATTGCAAGCTGATAGCAGAGAACGAACATTATTATCGTTGTCCCTGCGATTATGAGAGCACCAGATGCGAGGGAGGGAAGCGCCTGCGAGACTGTTGTCGAGATATTCTCGATATCGTTCGTCATTCGGCTCATCACATCCCCGTGCGAGTGCCTGTCGAGATATGAGATCGGAAGGTCGACTATCTTGGAAAAGAGATCACTTCTCAGATGCTTCACGATCCTCTGGCTGAGATGGCCGCTTATCAGAGTCTGTATGAACTGGCAGAGTGTGTAGGAAAGGTACAGAGATAGCATGAGGACCACGGTCCTCATCAGGTCTCCCTCACCTCCTGCTATGATATCCACACCTCTTGCCTGTATGCTCGGGGCTGCAACGCCGCAGACTGTCCCGACTATGACGATGCAGACAAGGGCACATATCAGCCTCTTCTCTCTGGCAAAGTAGGTCCAGATTCTCTTCAGGGTTCCCTTCGCATCCTTGGCATGCTGTACCTCCCTGAAGCGGTTCGAGCCCCTTCTGTTCATCATGGGAAGGTTCTTGTCGACGAGCTGTCTGCTTGCACTCATACAAGCTCCTCCTTCCCAAGCTGGGAGTAGTAGATATCCTGATAGATCTCTGACTTCTCCATCAGCTCCGAGTGCCTGCCAGAGGCAGCAATCCTGCCGCCATCCAGGACTATTATCCTATCTGCATTGAGAATCGAGGCGATGCGCTGTGCAACTATTATCTTCGTCACATCAGGCCTCGCCTTCGAGAGAGCGGCGAAGAAGTCTGCTTCTGTTCTGAGGTCGAGTGCGCTCGTTGCATCGTCTATGATGATGAACTCGGCCTTCTTCAGAGTGGCCCTTGCAAGTGCAATCCTCTGCTTCTGCCCGCCAGAGAGGCTCATGCCCCTCTCCTCGACCTGAGTCTCGTAGCCCTTCTCCAGCCTTTCTATGAACTCGCTTGCCTGTGCGATCCTTGCACTCTCTTCGATCTCAGAAAGCGATGCGCTCCTGTCTCCCCAGGAGATGTTCTCCCTGATCGATAATGTAAAGAGCTCGCTCTTCTGGAGTGCAAGCGATATCCTGCTTCTCAGACTCTCGAGTCTGTACTCCTTTATATTCACTCCATCGATCAGAATCTCGCCGGATGAGACATCATAGAAACGGGGAATAAGGTTTACAAGCGTGCTCTTTCCAGATCCGGTCGCTCCGAGGATTCCCAGTGTCTCACCTCTGTGGACTACAAGGTCGATTCTATCAAGTATCGCCCTTTCGCCTGTGGGATAGGAAAATGAGACATTCCTGAATTCGAGCTCCCCTCTGGAACCATCTCCATCACTCCTTGGACCATCCTTGATTTCAGGCTCTGCAGTAAGTACCTCCCTGAGCCTATGCCAGGAGACAAGCCCCCTCGAGATGTTCTGGAAGATCATGACGACCATCAGAACTCCGTGCAGAAGGCGCATCGAGTAGGTCAGAGCTGCCATGACAGCTCCCGGCATCAGAGCCCCGGATCCTACCTGGTAGGAGCCCATGACGAGAATCGCTGCCGTTATGAGGTAGATCATCGAGTTGAGGACCGGATTGAGGAAGGCGAAGATGACGATGATCTTCAGCTGGTTTCTTATAAGCTCGTCGTTGGCCTTGTTGAAGCGTACCTTCTCATAGAGCTCCTTGACGCACGCCTTAATTATCCTCAGCCCTGTTATATCCTCCTGAAGTATCGTATTCACCTGATCCAAACTTCTCTGCAGCTTGTCGAAGTATGGATTTGCCCTTGAAAGGCAGATTCCCATTACAAGGAACATGAAGGGAAGGACTGCAAGTACAGTCAGGCCGAAGCCCGGATATAGGCGGTACATGAAGAAGATTGCCCCAAAGACCATGAAGCCGTTTCGGATTATGCTCCTCACGAAAACAGAGAGCAGGTTCTGTATCTGTGTTATGTCGTTTGTGACCCTGGTGACAAGAGAGCCTGCACCCATCCTGTCCATCTGAGGAAAGGAGAAGGTCATGATCCTTGAAAAGGCATCCTTCCTTATGCTGTTGCCGACCCCCTGGCTGGATATGTGGACAAAGACATTGTTCGCAGAGCCTCCAAGTGCCCCGATGAAGGTCACGAGCAGCATTATCGTGCCTGTTCGTACTATCAATTGGACATTGCCCATCAGCACACCCTGGTCGACGATTATTCTTATCAGGTTGGGCTGAAGCAGGTCCATGAAGACCTCGAGCGTCATGCAAAGTGCTGCGATTATGAAAAGATGAAGGTACCTTCTTATGTATGAGAACAGCATATCAGGGCCCCTTGAACTCACTATCCAGATGGCAATTGAGCTTGGAAAGCAGTTCGGACAGCTCTTCCTTCTCCTTCACAGAGAGGCAGGAGAACATCCTTCTATGCCTCTCCTCTCTGGCCTTTCTGTACTCCTCTGCCCGCTTTCGACCCTCCTCTGTAAGCTCCAGGATGAAGGTCCTTCTATCGCTTTTCGAGATCGTTCTTGCAAGGAGTCCTGCTTCCTCGAGCTTTCCAAGGACCTCGCTTGCACTGCCGGGCTTGATCTCGAGTCCTTCAGTGAGGTCCCTCTGACTCATGCTCCCTCTTTTAAGCAGTGTCATCAGGATGTTCTTCTGGCTTCCTCTTCCCTCGTAGAGAGAGCGGATAGTATCGCCAGCAGAGCGGATATTGTGGATGAGTTCGAGCTCCAAAGTCATGAAAAACCTCAAGGTACCTTGATATTATTGCAGGATAACTCGCCGCTCTGCAATCCTGAAATTCTTCATTCAGTGAGTATTTCTGTCGTAGAGGTAGGCAAGGCCCTTTGGGAGGAGATCCGGGTCGAAGATGTGCTCATGGTTGCACAGCCCTTCGACGGTCTTCGCATGCCAGCCTGTGATCACAAGAGTGACCTTCTCTCCCAGCTCGGCCTCGAATCTCTCGACAAGTCCATCTATCAGGCAGGCAGAACCGAGCACGGAACCGACCTCCATGCACTCTACAGTATTCTTTCCGATTGCGAAGGTAGGAGTCATCTGTCTGACCTCCGGAAGCTGTGCTGTCCTTCTCGAAAGAGCCCACAATCCAGTCTCGAGTCCTGGAGCGATGGCTCCACCGAGGAAGATGCCTCCCTCTCCTATCACATTGAAGGTAGTAGCAGTCCCCATATCGACAGTGACTGCAGGCAGCTCATACCTCGAAGCGACCCAGGCTGCATCGACAAGCCTGTCGTGGCCGACCTTTTCCGGATTCTCGACATCCATAGTAAGTCCCGTATCGAGATCGATGGAGACGGTTATCGGCCTCTTCTTGAAGAGAATCGTGAGGGCCTCTGTGAAGTTTGCAGATGAATTTGGAACTACAGATGAGAGGATGGAGCCCTCGAAGTCCTCGACGACATAGCCGCACTTCTTGAGTATTCGCGTGATGTCGTTCTTGTAGAAGGAGACAGTCTTGTCTGCAATCGTGTCCCCCTTCTTGTTGAAGACGACATAGTAGTCTCCATCCTTCCTTCTCAGGCCGGTGAAGGTCATTGTCGTGTTTCCGATATCGACTGCCAGGATCATGACCTTTCCCTCCTTTCCTGTATCCTATCAAGAAGAATCGAAGCGACCTCGTCCTTTCCCATCAGAGGAAGGTTCTCGGAGCCATCCTCTGTGATGATCGTGACCACATTGGTGTCAACAGCAAAGCCTGCACCCTTGACCTTCACATTGTTGGCAACGATCATATCGAGCTTCTTCTTCTCGAGCTTTCTCATCGAGTTGTCGATGAGGTCCTTCGTCTCCATCGAGAAGCCGCAGACGAAGATTCCTTCGTGCCTGTGGTCTGTAACATAGGAAAGGATATCGTCGGTCCTCTCAAGTTCGAGGGACATCTCTCCATCCTTCTTCTTTATCTTCTCGGAGGCGACCTTCGTGGACCTGTAGTCTGCTACTGCTGCGGCCATTATGATGATATCGGTCGAGTCGAGGACCGACTTCACAGCCTCGAACATCTCCTTTGCGCTCTCGATCCTGATGAGATTGACATTTGGAACCGGTGCAAGACTCACGGGACCTGATACGAGATTGACCCTAGCACCTCTGAGCATTGCCTCTCTTGCAATTGCATAGCCCATCTTCCCTGTTGAACGGTTGGTAAGGAACCTGACAGGGTCGATCGCCTCCTGCGTCGGACCGGCAGAGACTGTGATGGTAAGACCTGCAAGGTCCTTCTCTCTCGCAATCCTGGAGACTATGCAGTCCACAAGCACGTCAGGCTCGGGAAGCCTTCCCTTTCCTGTATCGTTGCAGGCAAGAAGGCCCTCTGCACTGTCGATTATCCTGAAGCCGTACCTCTGGAGCTTCGAGATATTGTCCTGGGTTATCGGATTCTCAAGCATCGAAGTATTCATCGAGGGAGCGACAAGCTTCTCTGCCCTGCTTGCCAGGACAGTTGTGGTGAGCATGTCATCTGCAATCCCATTTGCAAGCTTTGCGATGATATCTGCAGTTGCAGGGGCAATGAGTATGAGGTCGGCCTTCTTCGCAAGGGAGATATGCTTTACATCGAACTCGAAGTCCCGGTCGAAGGTATCTGTGAGGCACTTGTTCGCAGTGATCGTTTCAAAGGTAAGAGGGGTAATGAACTTCGTGGCATTTGCTGTCATGATGACATGCACATCTGCACCCCTCTTTTTCAGATTGCTGGCAACCGAAGCCATCTTGAAGGCTGCTATTCCGCCCGAGATTCCGAGGATTACGCACTTTCCATCAAGTCTTTCCATATCGTCCCCTTCGATGGAATTATATATAAAACGCACAGCAATTGTCATTACCTACGAAAAAGGCCTCACTGCAGAGATGCAGAGAGGCCTTGAAGGGATCGGACGAACCTATACGGTTATGGCGTCGTATCTTTCCCTGATGAATCTGCCGCACGCTTCGGCATTCTCAGGAGTTGTATTCTCGAGAGTGCCATAGATGAATGGCTTCTCCTTCTTTGCGAACCTGAGAATCTGGGTGTAGTCCATCTCACCGGTACCAGCCCCAATGGACTTGAGACCGTAGCCCTCATTGACTCGCATGAAGTCCTTGAAGTGGAGCATTGCGATATCTGGCCCGAGAAGCTCGATTGCCTGGGCAAATACCTCCTCACGATGGTCTACATTGTCGAGGTCGAGCATGTTTACAGGGTCGAACAGGACCTTGAGGTTATGGGAACCGATCTCATCGAGAGCCTGACGACATCTTTCAGGACCCCAGATTATATGCCTTGCAACCGGTTCGATGGCCAGTGTGACACCATACTGCTCTGCACAGCGGACAACCGGCCTGAGGTTCTCGATGAAGGTCTTGAAGGCCTCATCGCTCCTGCACTCCGGGCAGTACTTGTACTCGGCATTCGGAGCACCGGTCTCGGTGCCTACCATTCCACAGCCAAGCAGGGATGCAAAGCGGATGTGGGCGTAGTACTTCTCCTGGCTTGCCTTGATCACTGCAGGATCCGGATGGGCAAGGTTCAGATAGCAGCCAAGGACTGCAATATCCATCTTCGCATCCTCGAACATATGCCTGAGATAGTTCGCATAGCCTGGAGTCAGTGCGGAAGCAGTACATGGGTACTCCTTCATTGCCTTGCTGAGCGCAAGATGCGTACATGTAAAGCCCTTCTTCCTGACAACTGGAAGAAGCTCCTGCATCGGCAGCTTCTCTGCATCATGCAGACGCAATCCCAACTGGATCATAATCTCTCCCTCCTCAATTCTTCAGCAGCTGTTCACTGACTGCCATCATGCAGGCGGCCGTACCGTGCTGGTTATCGTCCATCTGCTTCTCTCTCTGGACGTAGTATTCGACTGTACCATCTCTGTCCGGACGTCTGTTGGGGCCTGGGCCCAGGCCTGCAGATGCGCAGATTCCCTTCAGGTGGTACTCGCCATCCTCATTCTTCACAAGGTATTTCTTTCTTATGCCATCGATGATCTCCGAACCACTATGCCAATACTCCTCTGGAAGCATTCCAAGGCGGGCGCCCTTCATCAGAGCATAGGCCACCATTGCAGAACCACTGGTCTCAAGATAGTTTCCGATGAAGTCCTTCCGGTCGACGACATTGAGGAACATCTTGGAATCCTCGTCCTGATATGGCATCAGGCGATCGAGTGCCTTCTTGAGGATGCCCTTGAGCTCTCCTGCCCTGACACTCCTTCCCTTTGCGATCTCATAGACATCGCAGAGTGCCATCAGATACCAGCCTTCGGCTCGGAGCCAGACGGATGGGGAACGACCAGTCTCACTGTCGCTCCACTCCATCTTCCTCGATTCGTCATAGCCATGCTTGTAGAGGCCGAGCTCCTCATCCCAGAGGAGTGCATCGCAGGTCAGGAACTGGTTGATTACATCGTTCCACTTCTCATCCATTGCATAGTCGGCAATGTATCTGGCATAGAAGGGCTGTCCCATATACAGGCCATCACCCCAGAGCTGATTCGGATAGATGTTCTTGTGCCAGAAATTTCCAAGGGAGATCCTTGGATACTTCTCCAGCATCGAATAGACCTGCTCGACAGCCCTCTTGTATCTGACGTCCCCTGTGAGGTCTCTCAGGATCGTCAGCGACTTTCCGAATGAGATGCGGTCTATGTTGCTCTCATCCGGGTGCAGATTGATGACTGTACCATCCTCGCTCATCAGGTATGGAGCAAGGATATTGATTATGTAATCCACATACTCCCTGTCTCCAGTAGCCTTGTACATGTCGTAGTAGCCCAATACGCAGATATCATCCTTGTAGTTCCACTTCTGTCTGTTGAGCCAGCTCCTGAGGCCCTTCTGCGAATACTGCTTGAAATACTCCTGCCACATAGCACCACCTCCCTCTCAGGCCATCACTGCGCCATCTTCGAGCAGAATCTGCTTCTCGACGCCTTCGATCCTGACGTTGGATAGCTGGATACCCTCTGCATAGCGGATCCTGAAACCCTTTCCTTCTGGAGTCGGAAGGCCACGGTACATATCGGACTCATCCGGACTTGCTGTAGCTGTCGGATCGACAGAGAAGTGGCAGTCCCTGATAACGAGGTTGCTGATAGGTCTCTCCGGAAGACCGACGATCATGGCAGCAGAGGCTCTTGCACCAGTTCCCTGGCAGCCGGAGATCTCGACGTTGTAAAGACTCGGGGTCTCATCGGTAATTGGCTGCTTCTCGGTGCTGAAGAGAAGCTTCGTAGCCTCTTCATCATCTGCACCGCAGCGGTAGTACATGTTGATGGCCAGAGGGCAGAGACAGTTGGTCATCGTAAGGTTCCTGAAAACAAGGTCATGGATCTCTCCACCGCGACCTCTTCTGGACTTGATCCTGATACCTCTGTCGGTTCCATCGAAGAGACAGTTCTCTGCTGTGATATTGTCAATGCCTGCAGCTGTCTCCGAACCGATTACAACGCCACCGTGGGCTGCTGCCACATAGCAGTTTCGGATAGTGACATTCCTGGTAGGCCTTGCATCCTTGATTCCTGTTGGACCCGAGCCGCTCTTGAGAGCAATGCCGTCATCTCCGACGAAGACCTTGCAGTTCTCGACAAGGACTTCTGTGGAGGACTCGATGTCGATACCATCTGTATTTGGTGAATCGTACGGATTCCTGACATTGAGGTTCAGAAGCCTGAGGTTCGAGGAGAAGACCGGGTGCACAGTCCAGAATGGGCTGTTCGTGATCGTGATTCCATCGATGGTGACATTGTTCGAGTTGTGGATCTGAAGTAGTGGTGGTCTCAGGAACTGGGAGAGTCTTCCACCACCGCCCTCTGACTGGATCTTGTAATCCGGATTGAGAGCAGCGAATCTCTTCTCGAGATCCGTAACGGCCTCGAACTGCTTGTGCTTCTTGGAAAGAGCTGTCTTCCACCAGGAATCACCATTTCCATCGAGAGTGCCTTCACCATCCACAACGACATTCTCTGCGTTGGCAATGTAGAAGAGCGGATGCATGCAGTAGCACTGGACACCCTCCCATCTGGTATAAACAGGTGTATAGAGCTCCGGATCGTCGATGAACTTCAGAACAGCACCCTTCTCGAGTGTGATGTGGGTATTGCTTTTGACAGTGACCGGCCCGGTAAGGTAGACACCTTTCTGGATTACGATATCTCCACCCCTTTCCATGAGAGCAGAAAACGCTGCGCTGTTATCGGTGACACCGTCACCTACTAGTAAGTATTTATCCATATGGGACCTCTCCATTCTCAGACATTTTACAATCAGAATGGAGATTAAGGCAATCTATCAGTATGTTCGACACTCAAACTCTCTCGGACCTGTAAAAAGGGTGCAATGAACCTGTCCAGCACTGAAAAATATCCAATAGGAGAGAACAGACGAGATTCTCTCTGGCCAAAGTGGAATATTTCTGAAAAACGTCAAATAGCGCTCTGGATGAGCGATTCTGGCACAAAAGTCTGTCCAAAAGCATATAATATGCCTCAAATTCTCAAAATCGCTGAATGGCTGCGCAGAATGCAGATTTTCAGAAAATGCAGTACCTCTGTCCTCACAGCTATATTTTTCTCAAAAACCGCAAATAGCGCTCTGATTTGCACATTTTCAGCTCAGAATCCAAATCTGAACAGGTGTCAGTCGCAATTTCAGGAAAAATCGCCAGAAAAAGCTTCTATCTTGAAGCTTTGCTGTTTACCTCTATACCCTGAGTCATTATAATGTGTGGCATGTTGAATATAGGT
>LVBC01000056.1 GCA_001604265.1 Spirochaetales bacterium Spiro_01 | reverse complement strand
CGGTTTTGTGGTGACATTGGTGCGCCAAGGTGTTTGACAAAGAAATTTGCAAGTTCTATGCTACTACTGCGTACGGGTAGTAGCGCAGTGGTAGCGCACCTGGTTCGGGACCAGGGGGTCAGAGGTTCAAATCCTCCCTGCCCGATCATGGCTGTAACAGAGATGTTGCAGCCATTTTTATTCATCGAAGAGATACTTTCTGACCGTGCGGTACACTGCGTTGATATCATAGTTTCTATCGACAGACAGGAATACATTCGGAAAGTCGCCCTCTCCTATCCTTATCTTGGGAAGCTGTGACAGCTTCTCCCCCTCGACTATGACAACATCATATTCGCTGAAATCACTGATGATATCATCCAGGGAGTACTCTCCACGCTTTCTGAGTGCATACTCGGCCTTCGAGTATATTGCCACTGCAGAGGATCCGGCCTCATACAGCCTGTAGCTGTCCGTTCCAATGTGATCCAATTCAAAGCTGTGCCTGTCATGCTTTATTGCACCGACCTTCAACCCATCCCTGCAAAAGAGTGGTATCAGCGCTTCTATCAACGTTGTCTTTCCGCTGTTGCTGTAGCCTGAGACTGCAAAGACCTTTGGCCTGCAGACTGCTCTGTAATCCTCTCTCGTGTTCACATTGAGAAAGCAGGAGGGAGAGAAGCGTGAGAATGAGAAGTCCACATATTTCGTCCTTGCTCTTCCAAGCAGATTCTGAAGACGGTAGTCTCCTTCTCTTATCATCTCATCTACAGCTGGGAGGATCCTTCTGCTGTAGATGGCACAGAGAGGGTGCTTCCTCTCCTCGACTACTGGGCAGATGCAATCCACTCCCTCCTCGATATAGGTGGAGAGAAAGAGTGCAATATCGCTTTCCAGCCTTGGCATATCGACAGGCAGGATGAAGACATGTTCGTTTTCTGAGGCCAATAGCAGCTGCCGAATCGCCTCTATCGGTCCAATTCCCTGAAACTCATCCAGAACCTGCCTGCAGCCTGAAAGACCTTCGATATGGGAGTCGACTGCCAGAAGGACTTCACTGAAGTTGGAGAATCTGGCTATGGCGTTCTGAAGAAAGCTTTTGCCCTCGTACAATGCAAAGCGCTTGTCAGAACCGAATCTACTGCTTCTGCCACCCGCTGTTATTCCTATGGAAATATCCATCCAGACTACCTCAGATATATGATGTCGACACTTTCACCATCCTGTAAACCGTTCTTTCCAGCAGGAATATCCAGTAGACAGTTGGTCCCGATTGCAGATTTGAGCGCTCCACTTGAGTGGCAGCCCTTGAAGAGAGATACACTGCTTCCATCATAGTAGGCCCTGACAAGACGGCGCCTGTCGGAGATCTTGCTGAAGACTCCCCTGAAGGTCGTCCTGATAAGTCTGTTCCTGAACTCCCTTCTACCCGAAAGCTTCGATATTACAGGTCTTGCAAAGACCTCGAAGCCAGCAAGTGCGGCAAATGGATTTCCAGAAAGAGAGATAACAGGCCTGTTTCTGAACCTCAGGGCAAGAAGCGGCGTTCCCGGCTTCACATCGACCTTCCAGAAGAGTCTTTCCGCCCCAAGCAGGGAGGAGACGCTGTGCATTATATCCATTCTGCCGACAGAGACACCTCCGGATGTCAGGATGATATCGACACGATCGACGATGCTCCTGATATATTCGGCGACCTTCTTTGCATCGTCCTCGAAAACTCTGTAGTCAATGACCTCGGCACCGAGCTCTGCAAGTCTCGAAACGAGCATCGGACCATTTGCATCGTATATCCTTCCATGCTCGAGATCTTTTCCTGGCAGAGACAGTTCGCTTCCTGTGCTGATCACAGCGACCCTGACAGAGCGAAATACCTCCACAGTGGAAATTCCTGCAGATGAAAGCACACCGATATGGACTGGAGTAATCACATCGCCCTTTCTGGCAAGCAGGTCTCCAGGCCTGTAATCCTCGCCCTTTCTGCAGATATTCATTCCCTTGGAGACCGTTCTTGCAATGTGAACGCAGCTCTCTCCATAGTCTGTATCCTCCTGGCGAACCACGCAATCAGCGCCAGAGGGGATGGGAGCGCCTGTCATGATACGCACGCACTCGCCCTCATCTATGTGCAGCTCTCTCGTATCTCCTGCATCCACTTCATCGATTACACGGAGTGTGTCGCCATCCTCGCTTCTGTATGCATATCCATCAAGAGGAGAGCGATCGAATGGAGGATTGCAGATCGAGGAAGCGATAGATTCAGAGAGAACTCTCCCTGCTGCCTGCAGCAGGGGAACACTCTCTGTTTCCAATGCCGAATCGAGACTTTCAAAAAGTATATCAAGGGCCTCTTCTACGCTCTTCATCCATGCGCTCCTTGCAACCGATCGGGACTAGAGACCCAGCTTCCTGGAAATCTCATCCAAGAGCTCCTCGACCGTGAAGGAGTCTGGAGTGCCAGGTGCAAATCCATAGCCGTAGTTCACCTTGATGAAGCCAACGCCAGATTGTCCTGCCGCACTCTCATCACCACCGGTATCTCCGATCATGACAGCATTTGAAAGCTCCTCTACATTCCACTTTTCCAGGAGGGAAAGGATGTTCGAGCTCTTTGTTCTTGTATACCCCTCATCGGAGCCGAGGATGCCATCGAAGTAGACATCCAGCTTATGATACTGGAGGAGCCTTATCGCATTCGGCTCCCTTTTCATTGTGGCAACACCAAGCTTGAGACCAAGGCCTCTCAGCTTCTCGAGAAGCTCGACAAGCCCTGGGTAGACATTGGCGTGCTTGTACCCTTCATCATGATATATCTTCAGATAGATTGGACAGATCCTGTCGATCTCGGCTTCATCTGTCATTCCACAGCCGACGCGGAAGCTCGTCCTGAGTGGTGGTCCTATGAATTTGCGAAACTGTACTGGGTCTGCTTCGCTCTTGTTCAGAATCCCAAGAGCCCTGTTTGCACTGAGGAACATTCCGGGATAGGTATCCAGCAGTGTTCCATCGAGGTCGAAGATGACAGCCTTCCTTTCGTTTGTCTTTTCCATATGTCCTTCCTTTGACAATATATTCGGACAGTCAGGGAAAGGAAACTGCCTCGACCTCGGTATCGAAATGAGGTCGATCAGCTCTCTCTGGTCGCTCCGATCTTCCTTGAGATCTCGGCGGCAGTCTCCTTGACAATCTCTATGCATCTGGCAAGCTTCTCACCATGCATCCTTATGGATGGACCAGAGATACTGACACATGAGTTGACAGTATGGTCCGGCATATAGATAGGAGCTGCAACGCATCTGATTCCCGGTTCATTCTCCTGGTCGTCCATCGCATAGCCCCTCTCTCTGATACTGTTGAGCTCCTCGAGCATCTCCTCCTTGGAGCAGATCGTAGTATCCGTGAAGCGAGGAAATGGTGCCTGGCTCAGAAGATACTGCATGGACTTCTCTCCCTGCATTGCGATTATGCACTTGCTGCTTGCCGTTGCATGCAGAGGAGGTCTCTTTCCATCGTTGTTGAACTTGCTTACAACACGAAGTGGGGATGGGGATTCGATCTGGTGGAGGATTATCATCTGTCCCTGGCTGTATGTGTACAGGAAGACAGTCTCCTGCGAAGAGTCGGCTGCCCTCTGAAGTATCTCAAGAGAGAGTGCGACAAGATTGAAGCGGCTCTGATTGCTCTCAGCAAGCTTGTTGAACTTGACTGTAAGCCCGTACTTCTCGGTCTTTGCGACCTGATAGGCGTAGTCGAGATTCACAAGAGAGATGAGGATCCTGAAGACAGTGCTCTTGTTCAGCCCCGTCTCGTTGGCAATCTCGAGAACACCCTTCTCCTTGCCGGCAAGGGCCTCGAGTATCTGCATTGTCTTCTGCACAAAGCTGCTGGTAGGCTTCTCGTCCCTTATCATCTCTATCTCTCTGTTTTCCTTGTCTGTCTTCTTCATAGGTAGTTTCTGTCCCTCGCTCTCCACCAATCTTACACTATTTGCTCACTTTTCTTTAGATAGT
>LVBC01000055.1 GCA_001604265.1 Spirochaetales bacterium Spiro_01 | reverse complement strand
TTATAATAAAATACTGAATTTGTGACGTGGATGTCACAAGGAGGAACACTGATGGCTAAGGAAAAATTCGTTAGAACAAAGCCACATGTAAACGTTGGTACCATCGGTCACGTCGACCACGGTAAGACCACTCTCACAGCAGCAATCACCGCTCACTGTGCTAGACTCTTCGGCGATAAGGCCCTTGCTTACGATGCAATCGATAACGCACCAGAAGAGAAGGAAAGAGGTATCACCATCAACACCAGACACGTTGAGTATCAGTCCAAGAACAGACACTATGCTCACGTTGACTGCCCGGGCCACGCTGACTATGTAAAGAACATGATCACTGGTGCAGCTCAGATGGATGGTGCAATCCTCGTAGTTGCAGCTACCGATGGTGCTATGGCTCAGACAAAGGAGCACATCCTTCTCGCTAGACAGGTTGGTGTACCAGCTATCATCGTATTCATCAACAAGTGCGACCAGGTCGACGACCCAGAGCTCATCGATCTCGTAGAGGAAGAGATGAGAGACCTCCTCAACTCCTATGGTTTCGACGGCGACAACTGCCCAGTCATCAGAGGATCAGCTTACGAAGCAATGGTCAACCCTGACGATCCGGACAAGACCAAGTGTCTCGACGAGCTTCTCGACGCAATGGACGCATACATCCCACTTCCGGAGAGAGCAGTCGACAAGCCATTCATCATGCCAATCGAGGACATCTTCTCCATCTCCGGCAGAGGTACTGTTGTAACTGGTAGAATCGAGCAGGGTGTCATCCATGTCAACGATCCAGTTTCCATCGTAGGTATCAGGGAGACCAAGGACTCCGTAGTTACCGGCGTTGAGATGTTCAACAAGACTCTTGATGAGGGCCAGGCTGGTGATAACATCGGTGCTCTTCTCAGAGGCGTCGACAAGAAGGAAGTTGTCAGAGGACAGGTCCTTGCTAAGCCAGGTTCGATCACTCCTCACAATAAGTTTACAGGTACTATTTACGTACTCAGCAAGGAAGAGGGTGGCAGACACTCACCATTCTTCACTGGCTACAGACCACAGTTCTACTTCAGAACAACCGATATCACTGGTACAGTCACTCTCCCAGCTGGTAAGGAAATGGTCATGCCTGGTGACAACACCACCATCGATGTCGAGCTCATCCACCCTGTAGCTATGGACAAGGGTCTCAGATTCGCTATCCGTGAGGGTGGTAGAACTGTTGCATCCGGCCAGGTTACCGAGATCAAGGCTTGAACTTAATTAACTTGTCGGAGTCCCGCGAGACTCCGGCAAGAGATTTTTGGAGATTTTTTTTAAATGGCTAATGAAAGAATTCGCGTCAGACTCAGAGGCTTCGATGTTGAACTTGTAGAACAGAGCTCTAAGTCTATTGTTCAGACCGTAGTTAAGGCCGGTGCTAAGGTTTCTGGTCCTGTACCACTTCCAACTCGCACTAATAGATATACTGTCCTGAGGTCACCACACGTTAACAAGAAGGCTCGTGAACAGTTCGAGATGAGAACACACAAGAGATTGATTGACATTTTGGAGCCAACTCCTAAGGTAGTTGAAGCTCTTATGAAACTCGAACTCCCAGCTGGTGTGGACGTAGAAATTAAGCAGTGAAGTTGAGGTAAGAGATGTTAGGGCTTATCGGCAAAAAAATTGGAATGACACAGGTCTTCGATGCAAACGGCATCCTGACACCTGTGACTGTTATAAAGATTGAGGACAACGTAGTCGTCGCCAATCGAACTGAGGAGAAGAATGGTTATTCTGCTGCAGTTCTCGGTGCTGGCGAAGTCAAGAAGAATCGTGTATCCAAGCCATATGCAGGCCAGTTTGGCGACGTTTGCGAGCCAAAGAAGACTGTCATGGAAATGAGGGACTTCGACAAGGAAGTTGCTGTAGGCGAGGTACTCGGTGTTGATATGTTCAAGGACGTCATGTTCGTTGATGTTACTGGCACTTCCAAGGGCAAGGGCTATCAGGGCGGTATGAAGCGCTACAACTTCGGTGGCGGTCGTGCAACCCACGGTTCCAAGTTCCACAGAGACCTTGGTGGTACAGCAATGTCCACAACACCAGCAAGGACCTTCAAGGGTCATCGCATGGCTGGTCACATGGGTGATGTCAGAACAACTGTTCAGAATCTGAAGGTAGTCGCTGTTGACAGCGAGATGCAGGTTCTTATGGTCAAGGGTGCAATTCCTGGTCCAAACCAGAGCACTGTTGTCGTAAGAAAGGCAATTAAGAAATAAGGGTAGTGGAGCAAGATATGGAAGCTAAAGTTTATTCAACAGCAGCCAAGGAGATCCGCACTATCAACCTCAACGATGAGGTCTTCGGTAGAGAGGTTTCCGACGGCGCAATCTACAATGCTGTAAACAACGAACTCGCTAACCGTCGTGTTGGCACTGCATGCACCAAGACTCGTGCTGAAGTCAATTACAGCAACACCAAGCCTTACAAGCAGAAGGGTACTGGTAACGCCAGAAGAGGTGACAAGAAGTCTCCTATCATGGTCGGTGGCGGCACAATCTTCGGACCAAAGCCACGCGATTACTCCTACACTATTCCAAAGAAGGTAAAGAGACTTGCTTACAAGAGCCTTCTTTCACTTGGTGTGCAGGAGAACAGACTGGTCGTAGTTGAGGATTTCACAAGCGAAAATGGTAAGACCAAGGATCTGGCTCAGATCATGAAGGCTTTCGAGACTGAAGATCAGAGAACAATCATTGTCATGAAGGACGACGATGCAATGCTCAGAAGAGCTGCAAAGAACATCCCATATGTTCGCGTTCTTGCATATGACAAGCTCTCCGCTAAGGAACTTCTTTACGGAAGAAAGATTCTCGTTCTTGAGACCGCTGCTGCAAAGCTCGGCGAGTTCTACGGTGAGAGGTAATGGATATGAGAGCAGATCAGGTAATCATTGCACCTATTGTAAGTGAGAAGTCGACCATCGCTCGCGAGAGTGATTGCAAGAAGTATACCTTCGTTGTCAACCCACAGGCTAACAAGTTCGAGATCATGGCAGCTGTCAAGGAGGCATTCGGTGTCGACTGCACAGCATGCAACGTCATGAACTACAAGGGCAAGCCAAAGTTCTCCAGAGGCAAGGGCGGCTACATCAAGGGCAGCACCGCATCCTGGAAGAAGGCAATTGTCACCCTCGTCAAGGGTCAGACAATCGACGCTATCGAAGGTGTATAAGGAGATAAGAAGAAATGGCACTTAAATCATATAAGCCTAATACTCCAGGCCTTCGCCAGAGAGTTGTTCTTGTAAGAGCAGATATCACCAGCCAGAAGCCAGAGAAGTCGCTCACCACCTCCCTCAAGCAGGGTGCTGGAAGAGACAGCTTCGGTAGAGTCAGCGTAAGAAGAAGAGGCGGCGGCTGCAAGAGAGCCTACCGCATCATCGATTTCAAGAGAGATAAGTATGGTGTACCAGGTACTGTAAAGACCATCGAGTACGATCCTAACAGAAGCGTCAACATCGCTCTCGTCTTCTATGCAGACGGCGAGAAGAGATACATCATCGCACCAAAGGGTCTTACCGTTGGAACCCAGGTCATCGCTGGTCCGAACGCACCACTCACAGTCGGCAATGCTCTTCCTCTGAAGAACATCCCACTTGGTGTGATCGTTCACAACATCGAGCTCACACTCGGTCGTGGCGGACAGCTCGTTCGCTCCGCTGGTGTAGGTGCTACCGTTGTCGCAAAGGAAGGAGACTACGTAACTCTTAGACTTCCTTCTGGCGAGATGAGAATGGTATTCGGTGAGTGTTCAGCTACTATCGGTACTCTTGGAAATGAAGATCACATGAACGTTTCCCTCGGAAAGGCCGGCGCATCCCGCCACCTTGGAAAGAGACCAAAGGTCAGAGGTGTTGTCATGAACCCAATCGATCATCCACATGGTGGTGGTGAAGGTAAGACAGCTGCAGGACGCAACCCAGCAACCCCTTGGGGCAAGCCAGCTAAGGGTGGCAAGACCCGTTCCAAGAAGAAGCCATCTGGAAGCTTCATCGTCAAGAAGCGCAAGTAGGAGTAGGAAATGTCAAGATCTATTAAGAAAGGTCCTTTTGTGGATGAAAGCCTCCTCAAGAGGGTCAATGCAGCAGTTAAAGCTGGTCAGAAGCCGATGATTAAGACCTATTCAAGAGATTCTGTAATCATCCCAGACATGGTCGGTATGACCATCTCTGTCTACAATGGCAAGACCTGGATCCCAGTCTACGTTACTGAGAACCTCGTCGGACACAAGTTTGGTGAGTTTGCTCCTACCAGAGTGTTCCGTGGCCATGCATCTGATAAGAAAGGTTAATAAAGGTACTAAAGATGGATACTAAGAAAGGTTATTATGCAATTGCCAAGTATCTGATGGTCTCTCCTTCAAAGGTACGCCCTGTTGCCAATCTGGTAAGAGGCAAGTCCTATACAGAAGCTGTAGCCATCCTCGAGGCAATGCCACAGAAGGGCTCACATCTCATTCTGAAAGTTCTCAAGTCCGCAGGTGCTAATGCTCTTAACACTAACAGGAAGCTCGATGAGGATTCCCTCTACGTAGCAGCTCTGATGGTTGATGACGGTCCACGTCTTAAGAGAGTCTGGGCAAGATCCCACGGAAAGCGCGATATTCTTCTCAAGAGAATGTCTCATATCACCGTTGTCGTCGACGAGAAAGTTAAGGTAGGTAAGTAATGGGCCAGAAAGTTAATCCAATCGGACTCAGACTTGGTGTTAACAAGACCTGGAAGTCCAAGTGGTATGTTGATCCAAAGGAATACGTTGAGACTCTTCACGAGGACCTCAAGCTTCGCAAGGCTCTCCTTGCCTGCCCAGAGGTACAGAATGCTGAGATCTCCGACGTTGAGATCATTCGTAAGCCACAGCGCATCACCCTGGTGATCTCCACAGCTCGCCCAGGCATCATCATCGGTGCAAAGGGCGCCAACGTAGAGAAGGTCGCCGAGAGCATGCAGAAGCTTACAGAGAAGAAGGTTCAGATCAAGATCAAGGAGATCAAGAAGCCTGAAATCGATGCTCAGAACATTGCTCAGAACGTTGCAAAGCAGCTTGAGAACAGAGGTGCTTTCAGAAGAGCTATGAAGAACTGTGTTTCCAGGGCCATGGCTGGTGGTGCACAGGGCATCAAGATCAAGTGTTCTGGTAGACTTGGCGGCGCAGAGATCGCCAGATCTGAATGGATGAAGGAAGGTAGAGTTCCACTTCATACTCTCCGCTCCGATATCGATTACGGCTTCAAGGCTGCCAATACCAGCTACGGCGCAATCGGTGTCAAGGTCTGGGTATTCAATGGTGAGATCTACGACCATGCAGCACCAGAAGAGGATGCCGGCGGCGTTCTCAAGAAGAAGGTTGCTGAGCCAACAAGGAGTTAATCGCAATGCTTAGTCCAAAGAGAATCAAATTCAGAAAGAAGCAGCGCGGTACCCGCGATGCAGTTGCCCACAAGGGCAATACCCTTGCATTCGGCGAATATGGTCTCATGGCTACAGAGCCACTCTGGATCACAAACCGCCAGATCGAAGCTGCTCGTGTTGCAATGACAAGACACGTCAAGAGAGGCGGCAAGGTCTGGATCCGTATCTTCCCTGATATGCCTTATACCAAGAAGCCTGCTGAAACCAGACAGGGTAATGGTAAGGGTGCTCCAGACGGATGGGTAGCAGTTGTAAAGACTGGTGCAATCATGTTCGAGATGGGCGGTATCGATGAGGCAATCGCAAGAGAGGCTCTGACCCTCGCAGCATCAAAGCTTCCAATCAAGACAAAGATCATTGTTCGCGCAGAACAGGAGTAAGGAAATGAAGAAAGACTATAAGAAGATGTCCACAACCGAGCTTACTGCACAGCGCGACAAGCTCAGAAAGGAACTGCTTGACCTCAGAATGAACAAGGTCGTAGGCCATCTCGACAACCCTCTCGCACTGAGGAATGTCAGAAGAGATATCGCCAGACTCAACACTCTGATCCACGCACAGGAAATTGGCATTGCCAAGGTTTCGAAGTAAGTAGAAGAGGCTAGAAATGGAAGCTAGAAAGAAAATTTTTCATGGTATTGTAGTGAGCGACAAGATGGACAAGACCATCGTTGTCGAGGTTACCAATAGAACCCTTCATCCTCTCTACAAGAAGTACGTTACCAGTACTAAGAAGCTCAAGGCTCATGACGAGAAGAATGACGCTCATATCGGCGACTCTGTCGTTATCGAGGAGTGCAGACACTACTCCAAGGACAAGTGCTGGAGACTCATCCAGGTCGTTGAGAGAGCCCGCTAAAGGAGAATTGACATGGTACAGATGCAGTCTTATTTGAATGTAGCGGACAACTCTGGTGCAAAGCGCGTGCAGTGCATCAAGGTTCTCGGCGGCAGCCATAGATATGTTGCTTCAGTTGGTGACATCATCGTTGTTGCAGTCAAGGACGCTCTGCCGAACGGATCCATCAAGAAGGGTGACGTTCTCAAGGCAGTAATCGTCCGCACTAGTAAGGAATACCGCAGACCTGACGGTACCTATATCAGGTTCGATGACAACGCCTGCGTCGTTATCGATGCCAACAATAACCCACGTGGTAAGCGTATCTTTGGACCAGTCGCAAGAGAACTTCGCGACTCTTTCATGAAGATCGTTTCACTCGCACCGGAAGTGTTGTAGGAGATTAGACACATGAGACTTAAGAAGAACGACACAGTCAAGATCATTGCCGGAAAGGATAAGGGCAAGGTCGGTAAGATTGTGAAGATTGACCCGGAAACCGAAAGGGTCATCGTCCAGGGTGCCAACATGGTCAGCAAGACCATGAAGAAAAGAAACCCACAGGATAAGGGTGGTATCATGGTAGTAGAAGCTCCAATTCATGTTTCGAACGTTGCTCTCCTGAGCAATGACAAGACAACAAGAGTTGGATACAAAATGGAGAACGGAAAGAAGGTACGTTTCGCCAAGAAGACTGGAGAGGTGCTCTAAAATGGCAGATTTTGTTCCTAATTTCAAGGTAAAGTACAAGGAAACCGTAGCTCCTGAGCTCATGAAGGAGTTCAATTACAAGTCTGTTATGCAGATCCCAGTACTCGAGAAGATCACAGTATCTGTCGGTGTTGGTGAAGCAACAACAAACAAGAAGCTCCTCGATGCAGCTGTCAAGGAACTCGAGCAGATCACAGGTCAGCATGTTGTAAAGACCAAGGCAAAGAAGTCCATCGCAAACTTCAAGGTCCGCCAGGGCCAGGAGATCGGCGCAATGGTCACTCTGCGCGGCGACAACATGTGGTACTTCCTCGAGAGACTGATCAGCATCGCTCTCCCTCGTGTAAAGGACTTCAGAGGCGTAAATCCGAACGCATTCGACGGTCACGGTAACTATTCCCTCGGTCTTACCGAGCAGATCATCTTCCCAGAGATCGACTTCGATAAGATTGAAAGAGTCAGCGGTCTTAACATCGCCTTTGTTACATCTGCAAAGACCGATGAAGAAGGATATGCTCTGCTGAAGAAGCTCGGCATGCCGTTCGCAAAGTAAGGAGTAGAGAAGTATGGCAAAGAAGTCTTTGATTATTAAGGCAAATAGAGATCCAAAGTTCTCCACTCGCAGCTACAACCGCTGCAGACTTTGTGGCAGACCACGTGGATATATGCGCAAGTTTGATATGTGCAGACTTTGCTTCCGCAAATTGGCTAGTGAAGGCCAGATCCCTGGCGTTACCAAGTCCAGCTGGTAGGAGAGAGATATGGCAGTAAGTGATCCAATTGCTGATATGCTGACTAAGATCAGAAATGCTAGTCAGGCTAAGCATGAGAAAGTAGATATTTCAACATCCAAGATGAAGCTCCAGATCATCAAGATCCTTAAGAACGAGGGCTACATCAAGAATTTCAAGAAGGTAACAAAGGACAACCTCTCTGTTATCCGCGTATACCTTAAGTATGACGAGTCTCAGGCACCGGTCATCCACGGTCTTGAGAGAGTCTCCACTCCTGGTCGCCGTGTCTACAGCGGTTACAAGGATATGCCAAGGGTCTTCAATGGCCATGGTATTGTGGTCGTTTCTTCCTCAACTGGCGTCATCACAGGCCGCAAGGCTACTGAGGCAAAGGTTGGTGGTGAGCTCATCTGCACCATCTGGTAAAGGAGAACAGCAATGTCACGTATTGGTAAGTTGCCTGTTGTCATCCCAGCAGGTGTAAAGGTTACCGTCAAGGATAAGAGCGTTGTCGTCGAGGGCCCAAAGGGCAAGCTCGAGCAGGCTGTCAGCCCAATGGTGACCATTGAGGTAAAGGATAACGAGGTCGTAGTAACCAGAAAGGACGACGAGAAGGAGAGCAGAAGTGCTCATGGCCTCTATCGCCAGCTGATCAACAACATGATCATAGGCGTAAGCAAGGGCTACTCCAAGACTCTTCTCATCAACGGCGTAGGCTACAGGGCCGAGTTCAAGAAGGACGGCCAGAAGAATATCATCGTTCTTACTCTCGGCTATTCCACCATCATCGACTACGTAGTACCAGCTGGTATCACTGCCAGTGGCGATGGCACCAAGATCGTTATCGAGGGTATCGATAAGGCTCTTGTCGGCCAGACCGCAGCAGAGATCCGCTCCCTGAGAGGTCCAGAACCTTATAAGGGCAAGGGTATCAAGTATGAGACCGAGAACATCCGCCGCAAGGTCGGTAAGTCTGGTGGCAAGAAATAAGGGGTAGAGAAAAATGAACAGAATTGTCGATAAGAATCGCAAGCTGGCCAAGAGAAAGGCTCACATCAGAAAGAGAGTTTCTGGTACTCCAGAGAGACCAAGAATGACTGTCTTCCGCTCTAACCTCCACATGTATGTTCAGGTTATCGATGATGTAAATGGTAAGACTCTCGCTTCTGCTTCTACTACCGAAGCTGAACTCAAGGGACTCAAGAACTGTGTCGCAGATGCTGCAAAGCTCGGCGAGGCACTCGGAAAGAGACTTCTTGAGAAGAAGATCGACACCGTAGTATTTGACCGCAATGGTTACATCTATCACGGTATCGTAAAGGCCATCGCTGACGGTGCACGTTCAGCTGGTGTAAAGTTCTAAGGGGTTTTGGTAATGGAAAAGTCTAGAGATAAGGAAGTCAGAGACGGATATGTAGAGAAGCTCATCACCCTCAACCGCGTTTGCAAGGTTGTAAAGGGTGGTAAGAACTTCTCCTATGCAGCTCTCGTAGTTGTAGGTTATGGCGACGGTAGAGTAGGCTATGGTTTCGGAAAGGCAAACGATGTCACCGATTCCATCAGAAAGGCTACCGACCATGCAAAGGCTCACCTGATCACAGTTCCACTCAAGGGAACCACCATTCCTCACGAGATGACTGGCAAGTTCAAGAGCGCTCAGGTTCTTGTTCGCCCAGCAGTTCCAGGTACTGGTGTTATCGCTGGTGGTACAGTCAAGGCTGTTGCCGATGCAGCTGGTATCAAGGACATGCTCAGCAAGTCCCTTGGTTCCAAGAATGCCATCAACTCGGTAAAGGCTACATTCGATGCATTCGAGAACCTTTTCGATGCAAAAGAGGTCGCTAAGAACAGAGGCAAGTCTCTCAAGGAAATGTGGGGTTAATTATGGCAGAAAAGCAGATTAAGATTACTCTTGTACGCTCGGTTGCAGGAACACTCCCAGTTCAGAGAAAGACTGTTAAGGCTCTTGGTCTTGGCAAGCTTCACAGCAGTGTTGTGCAGGCAGCTACACCATCCACACTCGGTATGGTCCGCACTGTCGCACACTTAGTAAAGGTCGAGGAGATTTAAGATGGGACAGATCAACGCACCATTCGGTGCTAATACTAAGAAGACTATCGTAGGTCGTGGCGCTTCCTCCAAGGGAAGAGCCTGCGGCCGTGGCCACGATGGTCAGAACAGCCGCTCCGGCGGTGGAGTTCGCCCTGGTTTCGAGGGCGGTCAGATGCCACTTTACAGACGTGTTGCACGCCGTGGCTTCTCCAATGCACTTTTCAAGGAGACCTATCAGGTCGTTTCCCTCTCTGTCATCAGTGACAAGTACGAGGACGGCGAGACCGTCAGCGTCGAGACACTCAAGGCAAAGGGCATCGTAAAGGGTGCAGAAGTTCTTGTTAAGATCCTTGCAAATGGTGAGCTTACCAAGAAGGTCGCTTTCGAAGGTGTCAAGTGCTCTCAGGCAGCCAAGACTGCTATCGAGGAAGCTGGTGGCTCCATTAAGTAACTTCAAAGAAGGTAAGTAACAATGTCAAACACTCTCACTGATATGATGAGAATGAAGGACATCCGGAATAAGGTACTTGTGACGATCGGCTTACTTATGGTAAGCCGCGTCGGCACAGTAATCCCAATTCCTGGCATTGATCCAAACGCTCTCGAAAACTACTTCCTGACGGTCAGCCAGTCCAGTACCATCGGCTTTGCCGAGTATCTGAACTTCTTCTCAGGTGGTGCTTTCAGTAACTTCTCGATATTCATGCTCGGTGTAATGCCTTACATCAGCACCCAGATTATCGTCCAGCTCCTGATGCTCGTTGTACCATCTCTCAAGAAGCTGGCACAGGATCCTCAGGGTAGCAAGAAGATGCAGCAGTACACACGCTACGGTACTATCATCGTTTGTATGATCCAGTCATTCGTAGTAACTGTATATGCAAGATCTATTCCTGGTGCAATGACGATAGGTGTCATTCCTTTCACTCTGATCTCAATGCTGACGGTCACCGCTGGAACGATGATGCTCATCTGGCTTGGCGACAAGATCACACAGTTCGGTATCGGTAACGGTATCTCTCTGATGATCTTCGCTGGTATCGTGGCCAGGATGCCTCAGGCAGTTGCAACCATTATTGCAAGCATCGCTGCTGGCACAATGAACCCAGTCGTTCTCATTGTTGTCGTCATCATGTTCGTTGCAGTCGTAGTAATGGTCGTATACGAAGAACAGGGTCAGAGAAAGATTCCAGTCAACTACGCAAGACGTGTTGTCGGAAGAAAGGTCTATGGTGCTGGTTCCAGCTACATTCCTTTCAAGATCAATCCTTCTGGCGTCATTCCTGTCATCTTCGCTTCTGCACTGCTCACATTCCCGCTGCAGATTGCATCCTCTCTTGGAAACAACGTAAGATGGCTGCAGGCTGTTGCGAATTTCCTGAATCCTCAGGGTGCCCCATATCTCATCATATACACCTTGTTGATTATTGGTTTTGCTTTCTTCTATACTCAGATAAGTTTGAATCCTATCGAGATGGCGAAGAACATCAGAGACAACGGCGGTTCCATCCCCGGTGTCAAGAACGAGAACATGGAGAAGTACCTGACAAAGGTCCTCAACAGGATCGTTCTTCCTGGTGCACTCTTCCTTGCCTTCATCGCTCTGATTCCAACTCTGATCCAGAAGCTGTTCCACTTCCCAGCAGGTGTAGCAATGCTATTCGGTGGCACATCACTGATCATCATGGTCGGTGTATGTCTCGACACCGTAAGACAGCTTGATGGTCTGATGAAGATGCATCACCACGAAGGTTTTGTCGGCACTGGCCGCAGGACCAAAAAAATTTAAGGAGCTTGAACTATGAAAGTAAGAGCAAGTGTCAAACCGATTTGTGACAAGTGCAAGGTCATCAGACGCAACGGCGTTGTCCGCATCGTCTGCGAGAATCCAAAGCACAAGCAGAGACAGAAATAAACTAGGAGGCCGATATGGCACGTATTGCAGGTGTTGACTTGCCGAACAAGGCAGTCAAGATTGCCCTGACTTATATTTATGGTATTGGCAATAAGTCCGCTATGGATATCTGTACCAAGACCAACATCGATCCGAACATGAGAGCCAACAACCTCACCCAGGAGGATGTTGCCCAGATCAGAAAGGTCCTTGAAGAAGAGTACAAGGTAGAGGGTGCACTCAGAACTGAGGTCGCACTCAACATCAAGAGACTTATGGATATCGGTTGCTACCGTGGTCTCAGACACAGAAAGGGTCTCCCAGTCCATGGCCAGAGAACCAAGACTAATGCTAGAACTCGCAAGGGTAAGAAGAAGACCGTTGCCGGTAAGAAGAAGTAAGGGTAGGTTGAATTATGGCTACAGTAAAAAGAAAGGTTAAGAAGACCGTTATCGAAGGTAATGTCTACATCCAGGCAACCTTCAATAATACTATCATCACTGTTACCGACATCAACGGAAACGCTCTTTCTTGGGCATCCGCTGGTGGCCTCGGTTTCAGAGGTGCAAAGAAGTCCACTCCTTACGCAGCTCAGACTACTTGTGAGACTGCTGCTAAGAAGGCTCTCGACTATGGTCTCAAGGAAGTCAATGTTTTCGTAAAGGGTCCAGGCGTAGGCCGCGAATCTGCTATCAGAACTCTTGGAGCTCTCGGTCTCAAGGTTCGCTCCATCCGTGATGTTACCCCAATCCCTCACAACGGCTGTCGTCCTAGAAAGTCACGCCGCGTCTGATGCTTGGAGCCTTCGGGCTCCGAACATCGATTCTGTGTTCGTTGAACACGAAAACAAGACTATTAAGGAGTAATCATGGCACGCAAGAACCTACTGAAGGGCTTCAAGAAGCCTACCGGGATAACTTACGATCATACCGTATCGACCCCAGACTATGGTAAATTTATTGCCTACCCCTTCGAGAGAGGATTCGGAACAACTGTCGGCAACACGCTGCGCAGGGTTCTTCTCTCCTCCATCCAGGGCTATGCCGTAACAGCTGTGCAGTTCACTACCTTCAACAACGAAGGTAGAGAGCCTCACATCATTACCAGCGAGTTCGAATCCATCCCAGGTGTACGTGAAGATATCGCTGATATCATCGCAGCACTCAAGAAACTTCAGATCTCAATGCCTGAGGATAGCGAAGGTGTTACCCTTACGATTCAATGCAAGGGACCAGGCACCGTCACTGCTGCTGTTCTCGAGAGAGACCAGGTAACAATCACCAATGCGGATCTTGAGCTATTTACCATGATGGATGACTGTGATCTTGAGATGGTCGTTGAGATCAGTCTCGGCCGCAGCTATGTTCCTTCTGAACTCAATGAAAAGTACTCTGAAGAGCCAGGTGTCATTGCAATCGATGCATTCTTCTCCCCTGTAAAGAGAGTAAAGTATTCCATCGAGCCTACCAGGGTCGGACAGAGAAACGATTATGACAAGCTGATCCTCGAGGTCTACACTGACGGTACAATCTCCCCAGAGAATGCACTTGCAGAGGCTGCAAAGATCATCAAGGAGCACTTCTCAATCTTCATCAACTTCGACGAGAGCCTCGTAAGCACTGCTGAGGTAGTCGACGAAGCTGAAGCAAAGATCAAGAAGATCCTCGACACATCTGTCGAAGAGCTCGAGCTTACCGTACGTTCCTCCAACTGTCTGAAGAATGCAAACATCAGGACAATCGGGGATCTGACAAAGAAGACTGAGGACGAGATTGCAAAGACGAGAAACTTCGGCAAGAAGTCTCTCCAGGAGATCAAGGAGAAGCTCAAGGAGTGGAACCTTACTCTCGGCATGACCGACTACAGCATACTTAAGACTGCTACAGTTCCGGAAAATAAGGAAGAAAACAATGAATCATAGAATTGGTTTCAATGCGCTTTCTCGCACCACAAGCGAGCGCAAGGCTTTAAAGCGCAACATGGTGACCTCTCTCTTCAGATACGAGAGAATCGAGACCACCAAGGCAAAGGCTCTTGAAGTGAGAAAGATGGCTGAAAAGATGATCACTCGCGCCAAGGAAGATTCTGTGCACAACCGCAGAATCGTCGCAAGTGACATCTACGACGAGGCAGTCGTAGCCAAGCTCTTCAAGGAAATCGCTCCTATGTTCGCTGAACGTAAGGGTGGTTACACCAGAATCCTCAAGACTGGCAACAGACTTGGGGATGCAGCTGAAATGGTAATCCTCGAGCTTGTCGAGAAGACAAAGAAGAAGGAAGCTACCAAGGCTGAGAAGAAGGCTTGAAGAAAGCCTGACACAAAAGGGGAGTAAGGTCCCTGAAGCCGCCACGATGTGGCGGTTTTTCTTTGCCCTTTCGAAGCCGAGAATCTCGGAAATATTGTAAACAATATGAGGTGACCTCAGATGTTTGCTGAATCATGGATTCGGCAG
>LVBC01000054.1 GCA_001604265.1 Spirochaetales bacterium Spiro_01 | reverse complement strand
CTCTACAGCAGGAACTCTCTTTCTATCGAACTCGGAAAGCTCCTTTGCCTCGAAGGCCTTTGTGATCTCGAGTGCGCGGTCGCCTCGGAAGTTGAAGAGGATGACAGAGTCACCGTCCTCGATGGTCCCAACCGGCTTTCCATTCTCTGCAATCACGAAGGGAGGAAGATCCTGGTCGATTGCACCAGTCTCGGCCCTGAGAGTCTCGATTGCCTCATGAGCGGATGAGAACATTCTTCCTTCACCAAGCACGTGGGTCTCCCAGCCCTTTCTTACCATATCCCAGTTTGCATTGTAGCGGTCCATTGTGATGACCATTCTGCCACCACCGGAGGCGATCCTTGCATCGAAGGAATCGTCCGAGAGCTCCTCGAGGAACTTCTGGAATGGATCGAAGTAGTCGAAGGCACTCATCTCGCCTACATCTCTTCCGTCGAGAAGAGCGTGGACCCTTACCTTCCTTACACCATCCTTCTTGGCTCTCTCGACCATTGCCTTGAGATGGTCGATGTGGGAGTGCACATTGCCATCGGAGAGAAGACCGATGAAGTGGAGGGTTGAACCGTTCCTTACTGCATTCTCCGAGAGCTTCTTCCAGGTTGCACCCTCGAACATCTTTCCGGATCTGATGGACTCTGAAACGAGTGCAGCGCCCTGGCTGAAGACACGACCACAGCCCATTGCGTTGTGTCCTACCTCACTGTTGCCCATATCTGCATCTGAAGGAAGTCCTACTGCGAGGCCGTGTGCCTTGAGCTTTGTCCATGGGTATTCTGCAAAGAGCTTATCGAGATTCCTGGTCATTGCAGCAGCGACTGCATCGCCATCCTTGTACTTACCAAAACCTACGCCATCCATGATGACGAGCACGACTGGTCCCTTGCGGGAGATCTTACCGTTTTTCTTTAAGGCTTCTACCATAATGTATTTCCTTTATGCCCTGCATTATATTTATTTAAGCGATAAAAGGCTACTCTCTGGCAATCGGAGAGGTCGCCTCCTCAAGATAGGCCCGGGCATCCTCGTCGACCTCGTCGATGAGCTCCTCCCTTACCCACTCGTGGTATGCGTTAATAAGCTTGATTTCGCTGTCGCTCAGCAGTCTGACCTCGATCAGCTTCCTTTCATATGGGACCAGAGAAAGGACCTCGAAGGTGTAGAACTGACCGAAGGAGGTCATCGCATCCTTCTGGACAGCAACAAGATTCTCTATCCTGATGCCGTACTTTCCCTCCTTGTAGACTCCCGGCTCATCCGAAAGTATCATTCCCTCCTCCAGTGGAACATCTATTGGGGCAGGAGATATCCTCATCGGCCCCTCGTGGACGTTCAGATTGCAGCCGACACCATGGCCTGTTCCATGCCTGTATGTCATTCCTGCAGTCCAGAGGAACTGATGTGCCAGGACATCCAGCTGATACCCTCTCGTCCCCTCTATAAAGCGCTGGGATGCGAGAGCAAGATGCCCCTTCAGAACGAGAGTGTAGTCGTTCTTCTGCTCCTGGGTCGCCTTTCCGAAGAGCAGTGTCCTCGTAAGGTCGGTCATGCCATAGTAGAACTGGGACCCTGTATCGAGTACGAGCAGGCCATCCTTGTCTATCTTCCTGTTGGACTCTCCTGTTGCACTGTAGTGAACGATTGCACCGTTCTCTGCAAAGCCCGAGATCGGGGCAAAGGAGGGGCCGAGGTACCCATCCATCCTCATCCTCTCTCTTTCGAAGGCCTCAGATACATCCATCTCGGTAAGCGATCCATCGGGAACCGTGTTGAGCTTTGCCATGAAGTTGGCAAAGGCTATGCCATCCATCTTGTGGGCACGCCTCATGCCCCTGAGCTCAAGCTCGTTCTTTCTTGCCTTCAGGCTGGTAGTTATATCGAGGCCACATCTCGAGGATGATTCTTCTTTGCAGAGAACAGAAGAAAAGCCCATGTTGACCTTCCCCGGATCGTAGTAGGCGATGCCGTGTGCAAGCTGCATCAGATCCTCATAGGCCCTATCGTACTCTCTCACCTCGAAATCCTTCTCAACTATCCTATAGACCTCATCAGAGAATCTCTCTCTCGAAGCAAAGAGCACTGCCCTTTCACTGTCTATGAAGAGGAATGAGAGGAAGACAGGGTTGTACCTTATATCGTCACCTCTTAAATTGGTGAGCCAGGCTATATCATCGAGAGATGAGATGAATGTGCAGTCTGCACCCTTCTTCCTGAGCTCTGCTCTCACTTTTGCAAGCTTGTCTTCACTTGTAAGCCCTGCGAAGGCGACATCGACAGCTCGAAGATGCGAAAAAGGCATAGCTGGGCGATCTTTCCAGATGAGGTCGAGAAGGTCCTCTGAATCGATTGCGACCTTGACACATCCAGAGAGGCGCCTTTCCAGCTTTCTGAAGGCTCTGATGCTGATGCTCTTCTCCTCTACGGCAAGGACAGAGCCCGGAGAGAGATTCTCTTCGAGCCACTCCTCAAGAGGACTTTCTTCATCCTTCAGCATCTCAAAGGTGCCTTTCTCTATCTCCTTTTCGGCCTGGAGGTAGTATCTGCTATCGACCCAGAGACAGGCCCTATCCTGTGTGACTATCACATAGCCGAAGCTTCCAGTAAAGCCTGAGATGAAGGCCCTTGTGCGCCACCTGGGAGCGACATACTCGCTCATATGGGGGTCTGTTCCTGTCACATAGTAGGCATCTATGCCTCTCTCCTTCATCAGAACTCTGAGGCGCGCAAGCCTCTCATTGATGCTATCTGGCATCTCTTTCTCTCCTTCTATTGAAAAGCAGCAGCATCACTATACCTATCAGGACCATGAGTGCACAGAATACCTGCCCCTTCGAGATATTCAGAAATGACTGGAAGAGTGCGATATTGTCACTGTTCTTTCCAAGTGCGATGACATAGCCGATATCGGAATCGGGCTGCCTGCAGTATTCGATCAGGAACCTCACAGTTCCATATATTATGAAGTAGGAGGCAAAGGTCGAGCCTCTGCCGAAATGATGTCTTGAAAAGTATGGACGCAATACGAAATACAGGATACATCCTGCGACAAGTCCCTCGAACAGGGCCTCGTAAAGCTGGGATGGGTGACGAGGAAGGTTCACATACGAGCCGGGAACCATCTCCATTCCTATCTTTTCACAGACATCCCTTACCCACTCAAGCTCTGTGCTGAAGGGTCTTGCCTCTGGAAAGACCATGCCTAGAGGGCCTGTCGTCACTCTTCCATAGAGCTCTGCGTTGATGAAGTTTCCAAGGCGACCGAAGGTGTAGCCGAAGGGAATAACAGAGCAGGCTATATCTGCAAACCAGAGAAAATCTATCCTCTTGTATCGGCAGTAGAGGAAGGATCCAAGTACCGCACCGAAGAGACCTCCATGGAAGCTCATACCTGGAAGGCCAACAAAACGACCGCCATCAAATGGCCAGAACATCTGCAGAGGATGTGTCAGATAGTATCTCCAATCCGAATAGAAGAGGCAGGAGAAGATGTGCGCGAAGACAAGCAGTCCCATGAATGTCGCGACAGCAAGATTCTCGCTTTCCTCTCTGTCGATGAAGTTCTCTCTCCTGGAGACTCTGTTGAAGAGCACGAACGATATGAAGAGTGCCACAAGATACATGACAGAGTACCATCGCACTGGCAGGGATGGAACGATTTCCGGTCTGATGAACGAGGGGTAGGAGATGTACAGTATCGGCATATGTAGAGTTTAATAATCTTGCTCTGTGTTTTCAATCACGCTCAATCCATCTTTATCGGAGAACGAAATTATTCTATCATGAGTTCATGTGCAGAAGAAAATTCCTTTCAGCGCTACTGCTGACAGTATTGATAACATTCTCCATTGAGGCCTCTCCAGAAAGAGAGCTTGTTGCCACAACTGCCGCAAAGGGTCCTGGAATCAGCGTCCAGAACTCGGGAATCTCATCGACCCTCCTCGGTCTCAATACACTATATCAGTATATAAATGCCAATTTTCTCTATGATATCGACCTTAATAAGGTGGACGAATCCTTGACAGCAGGCCTTCTCTCGGCTCTCGATGACCCCTACTCCGAATATATTGCAAAGGATGAGGCCGAGTCCTTCGAGGAGGGAATCGATGGCACATATGTCGGTATCGGTACATACCTCACCAAGTACAAGCTGGATGCCAGGGACTTCAACGACCCGACCACATATATGGTCCAGATAATGGCCCCATTCCCCGGTGGCCCGGCAGAAAGAGCCGGCATCAAGAGCCGCGACCTTATCAGTCACATAAACGGAGAGAGCACCAGCGACCTTACCGCAACCGAGGCAAGCAAGAAGATACGTGGAACAGAGGGAGTTCCCGTGGTCCTTACCATCCATCGGGGAAGCGCAGTATTCGATGTCTCCGTAACTCCCGAGAAGGTTACAAGGCCATCTGTCGACAGTACTATGGTAGAGGGCACAGATATCGGCTACCTCTCGATCTCGGACTTCAATCAATCGACATATACTCTGGTAACGACCGAGATGGACAAGCTCATCTCGAAGGGCATGAAGCATCTTATCCTCGATCTGAGGAACAACGGTGGAGGCACAGTGGATACTGCACTGCTCGTTGCTGACCTCTTCCTTGGAAGGGACCAGAAGATAGTGACAGTGAAGTACAAGGACAACTCTCCAAGAAGGACCTACTCCACCTACGCATCCGAAGGTGGCACCAAGTACAGGAACATAGATATCGCAATCCTGACAAACGGTGGAACTGCAAGTGCAAGCGAGATTCTTACAGGTGCCCTGAAGGACAACGGGAAGGCTGTAAGCATCGGCTCGAAGACCTTTGGAAAGGGCGTGATGCAGGATGTCTTCAAGTGGAACGAGGGCTTTGTAAAATTCACGACCGCCTCCTATCTCACACCGAATGGAAGCGATATAAACAAGATAGGAATAGCTCCGGATATCGAGATAGAAGAGGTGAAGTACTCCGATGAGGAGACCATGGCCTACTACGAGTTCATAAAGGATAGCCAGATAATAGAGGATGAGTTCATAAGGAAGCACCCGGAGCTTACAGAGGAGAACCTCGAGCTCTTTGCCGACGAGAACAGAGGATCAAAGGTTCCAAGACTGCTTCTGAAGCTGCTCATCAGAAATGGATACCTTGGCAAAATGGACTACACAGAGAGACCCAAGATCGACCGAACGCATGACGATGTGCTCAACAGGGCCATAAAGTACTTCGAGGAAAGATGAGAGTATTCCTCTTCGACAAAAGCTATAACGGCGAAAGCACCTACAGGCTGAAGAAAAGGGACAGACAGTACCTGATGAAGGTACTGCGTCTTTCCATCGGAGAAAGCTTCACAGCAAAGGATATGGATGGAAGCTACTATCTTTCCACAATAATCGATGAGGATACTCTCTCTGTGCAGAGAACCGACAATCCGGAGTCTACCCTCCTCGACCACCTCTCAGGCTATGAGAAGAGGATAATCCCGATTACGGTCTACCAGTGCATCTGCAAGGGAAAGAAGAACGAGACGATAGTGAGGATGCTGACCGAAGCCGGAGTGGAATCGATCGTCTTCATCACAAGCCAGTTCTGCCAGGAGAAGGAGTTCTCGAGGCACGATGCTGAGAGGCTCGAGACAATAATGAAGGAAGCAATCCAGCAGAGCGGCTCCTCGACAAGAGCACTTCTTCCTGAAATAATCCCGATTACCGATCTTCCCCAGGTAAAAGAGGGAGAACTCAGGATATTGCTCCACCAGAGCAGAAGAGAGAGGACCCAGACCCTTGGAGCTGTACTTTCCGATTCAAGCTTCACATCCATCTCGCTGATAATAGGAAGTGAAGGCGGAATTTCAGATGAGGAGTGCGCCCTTCTTGAGGAGAAGGGAGCCAGGACAGCTCTCCTTCCGACCAATATACTCAGAGCCGAGACTGCAGGAATATATGCAGTTGGCGCCATCGAGTGCATGGCAGAAATTGGCAGGAAATCTCTTTAGATTCTCTCCCTTTCCTGTGGAGAAATATCTTTTCCACAGGAATAAATCACGTACTATACGAGAGATACATGGTTATTCCCATAGCACATGCCACCTGTTGAAAACCTGTTGAAAAGTATGTTTTCAACAACCCAAATTTTTACTTATATCGCCATTGT
>LVBC01000053.1 GCA_001604265.1 Spirochaetales bacterium Spiro_01 | reverse complement strand
ACCGAGAGCTGCCTGACCTCCATCCATCGTGACGAGCGAGCCAGTGATATGGCTGGACTTCTCGGAGGCAAGGAAGATGGCAAGATCTGCAACCTCCTCTGGTCTGCAGTACCTCTTGTTGGGGTAGGAGGCTGCGAAGATCTTCATTGCCTCCTCCTTCGAGACGCCCTCACCGAGAGCCTGCTTCTCGAGCTTTGTCATCATAGGAGTATCGATAGGGCCAGGTCCGATGCAGTTGATGTGGATTCCGAGTTCTGCGACCTCGAGTGCTGCGCACTTCGACATGCCGAAGACTGCGTGCTTGGAGGAGACGTAGGCGCTCATTGTTGCAGCGCCAGTGACCGAAGCCTGTGATGAGATGTTGACGATCGCGCCGCTCTTCTGCTTCTTCATCTGGGTCAGTGCATACTTCATGCCGAACATAGGCCCGAATACGTTGACGTTGTAGACGTTCATCACATTCTCGACTGTCTGCTGGTCGATCGGGAGGCTCTTTCCCTCGTAGCCTGCATTGTTGACGAGAACATCCAGTCTTCCCCACTTCGCAACTGTCTGCTCGATTGCGTTCCTTACCTCATCTTCCTTTGTGACATCGACAACGAATGTAAGAAGCTTTTCAGGTGCAATATCGATGGCAGAAACGAGCTTGTCGAGCTTCTCCTGCCTTGTTGATGTGATTGCAAGCCTGCAACCCTCAGCTGCGAAGGCCTTTGTAAGGGCCTCTCCGACACCGCCTGTCGAGCCGGTGATGACAACTACCTTGTCCTTTAGATTCAGATTCATGATGCTGTTCCTCTCTGTTCTATCTGTATCCATCTCTATGAGACGGATCGTGTTTCCTTTATGGTCTTGTGCACCTTGCTGCGATTCTTGTCGAATCCTCCATCACATGAAGCTCTATATCCCTGAAGCCAGCAGCAAGCAGCATCGAAGATAATCTGCTTCGGGTGAATACCTTCATCCTGTAGCTTTCTATCGATTCAAGTCTCTCGGGAGAGAGAGCACCCGTATCGTGGACATTCAGCGCAATAAGAAGCTTTCCTCTCCTCTTCGTCACTCTGAAGACCTCCTTCAGATTGCTCTCCGGATCAGGCCAGAAGTAGAGGCTTTCGAAGGTCGTGACCAGATCGAAGCTCTCAGAGTCGAAGCAGAGCTTCTCGACAGAGCCTTCGACCACTGAAATCCTTCCATTCCTGACTGCCTCTGCTGCATTCTCAAGCGAGGCCTTCACTGCGACCTCAGAGTAGTCGACTCCAGTGATGTGACCCTCCGCTGCCCTTGCAAGGAGCCTGAGCAGTGTCGCACCTCCGCCACAGCCGATATCGAGTACTTCAGCGTCCCTTGCGATATCTACAAGGCCAAGTGCCCAGTTCGTGAGCTCCTCATGGCTTCTGTTCATCCTCTCGAGCATGAGACGCCCAGCTTCGCCTGAAGGCCTTGCAGGATTTCCCAATCTTGTTATATCCATCTCGTTCATGATTCTCTCACCCCAGTGCCACATCCAGGACCATCATCAGTGCAAAGCCGAGCATGAATGCAAGAGTCGCCCTGTCGGAATGCTTTCCGCTTGACATCTCGGGAACAAGCTCCTCGACTACAACATAGATCATGGCACCAGCTGCAAAGCTCAGAAGATAAGGCAATACAGGGACCATCAGAGAGGCAAGCAGGATGGTAACTGCGCCTGCAATCGGTTCGACTATGCCGGAAAGCATTCCATACAGAAATGACCTTCCTCTGCCAAGCCCTTCGGAGTAGAGCGGCATCGAGATTATTGCGCCCTCGGGGAAGTTCTGGATTGCGATGCCAAGCGCAAGTGCAAAGGCCCCGGAGGATGATATCATCGCATTGTTCTGGATAAGGCCGGCGTAGAGAACGCCGACTGCCATGCCCTCTGGGATGTTGTGGATCGTCACGGCAAGCACCATCATAGTGTACTTCCCAAGTGAACTCTTCATGCCTTCGACATGGTGGTCTATGTGCATGTGAGGAGTGAAGGTATCCAGGAAGAGGAGGAAGAGCATTCCGATACAGAAGCCTGAAACTGCAGGGACGAAGGCGAACTTTCCCATCCGATCCGACATCTCTATTGCAGGCACGAGCAGACTCCAGACCGAGGCTGCGACCATTACACCTGCAGCAAAGCCGGAGAGTATCTTCGTCAGATTCTCATCCAGCTTGTGCTTCATGAAGAGAACACAGGCAGAGCCAAGAGCGGTGCCGAGGAATGGAATCAGAAGTCCTATCATCACTGGAGTATTCATTGCTGTCATTTCCTTCCTACAAGGAGGGCAGAGCCCTCAAGGCCTATGAGCCTTGCCTCCTTCTTCGTCATCAGAACACCGACTGTGCCGATCAGTTCGACCTTTTCAAAGCCCAGAGCTCTGAGCTTTGAAAGGAACTCATCCATATTACCATATTTCTCCCTTGAGAAGATATCGTGCAGGGCAAAGCTTCCTCCCTTCCTGAGACACCTGAGGCTCTCCATCAGGATATCCTGCCTGTTCTTCGATGGTATGTTGTGGTAGACGTAGTTTGAGACTATTGCATCGAAGCTTTCATCATCGAATGCAAGAGAGACAGCATCCTGTCTCTGGAAGCTTATATTGGAAACTCCTTCTGCCTCTGCGTTGTTCTCGCAGAGCCTTTTCGAGAAGGATGAGTACTCGAGGCCCCACTTGTCGATTCCGGTGACCATGCCCTGTGGATTCCTTCTTGCAACTGCAATTGCAAGTGCGCCGCTTCCACAGCCCACATCGAGGCAGGTGCCACCCTCAGGAAGCTCTATATACCTTGCAACCCCCTCTATTATCTCTCTCGATAGCTGTCTTCTGCCATTGTAGGAGAATGTCCTGTAGCCATAGCAGGACCAGGCCAGCATAAGAAGTGAAAAGAGTGCAATGAGAGAAAGAACGACTGCAAGCACTATCCTCAAGGTGCCACTGAGAAGTACAAGGTCGAGCAGGAGCAGAGCAATGGACAGTACAGAAAAGAACAGTACCAAAGCAAGCAGCTCGATCGGAATCCAGTTCTTGTAATCCGGCTTCATAGAACACCTCCAGAGATTGTTAGCATATGCTAACTGTCATGTTATTCCTTTATCCATTCTTTTTCAACACTGTCATATGTGAGATAATCGGGTCATGATAGTCCATCCGATCCCACCACTGTACAGTCCCTTATCCAAGGTCCTGATCCTGGGCTCCTTTCCCTCTGTGAAATCCAGGGAGGAGGGCTTCTTCTATGGGCACAGGATGAACCGCTTCTGGTCTGTGATCTCACGCATCACAGAGAGGCCTCTGCCAGGGACCATAGAGGAGAAGCGGGATCTCATACTCTCCTCAGGTCTTGCACTCTGGGATGTCATTGCCTCCTGCGATATAGAGGGCTCCTCCGACTCCTCGATAAGGAACGTCACTGCCAATGACCTCTCTGTGATACTGGACAGTGCGGATATCAGGGCGATATTCACGAATGGAAGAAAGTCGGCAGAGCTCTACAGGCGCTACATACTGCCTGTTACAGGAAGAGAAGCGGTCTGTCTTCCATCCACATCTCCTGCGAACGCTACCTGGTCTCTTGAGAGACTCGTGGATGCCTGGAGAATCGAATTATCAGGATATCTTTGATAATTCTCTTTCTTTCATTGGGCACTGAAGTGATGTATCCTAAAGGCTCAGGAGAAAGATATGATACATTTCGGTACAGGTGGCTGGAGAGCCATAATCGGAGACGACTTCACAAGAGAGAATGTCAACAGAGTCGCACAGGCCATATCGGACATGCTCAAGGCCGACTGTCATGATGACAGACCGATAATGATAGGCTACGATAGACGTTTTCTATCGGAATCCGGTGCTAAATGGCTGTCTGAGGTATTTGCGGCCAATGGCCTGAAGGTCTGGATGATGAAGCGAAGCGCTCCATCTCCTCTTGTGATGCATACAGTGAAGAAGCAGGAGCTCTACTGTGGACTCGAGGTCACTGCCAGCCATAATCCACCCGAGTACGATGGGATCAAGGTGATAGTCAAGGAGGGCAGGGATGCACCTGTCGAGGTCACCGAAAGGATCGAGAGCTTCATCGAGACGCAGAAAGGGTACTCGAGGATCGAGTTCAAGGAGGCTGTGGAAAGGGGCCTCGTCACCTTCCTGAAGAATCCGTTCAACGACTTCATCGACGATATACTTGCACTTCTCGACCAGAAGGCTATAAGGGAGAGGGGGCCAAGAGTGCTCTTCGATCCCATGCACGGCTCCGGAACCTATCCGCTTCTTGTTATCCTCAATACCTGCCGCTGTACAGTCGACCTCTTCAACAGCAACAAGGACGCCTACTTCGGTGGAGACTATCCCGCACCCTCAGAGACAACTCTCAGGGACCTTGCAGACAGGGTGATAAGGGGAAGATACGACTTCGGAATCGCCTTCGATGGTGATGGGGACAGGCTCAGCATAATAGACAGCGAGGGCAGATATGTCAGCATGAACGAGATAATCTGCATGCTCTACTGGTATCTGCATGAGAAGAAGGGGTGGAAGGGACCGGTCGTCAGGAACATCTCGACGACCCATGTCCTCGACAGGATGGCCTCCTCCTTCGGCGAGGAGTGCATCGAGGTTCCTGTCGGCTTCAAGTGGGTCTCATCCGCAATAGACAGATACGATGCAGTGCTAGGTGGCGAGTCCTCCGGTGGCCTTACAGTGAGGGGTCACATATTCGGAAAGGATGCGATCTACGCAGCCTCCCTCTTCGTCGAGATGATAAGCGTAACGAACATGTCGGTCCACGAGATATCGGAGCTGATTGCAGGAAAGTGGGGCAGGACTGTCTTCCTCGATACAGCTTTGACCTTCTCTCCAGATGACAAGAAGCACATCGTGCAGCTTCTGATGGAGGAGAAGAGACTTCCCCAGTTCGAGTACAGTGTGGAGAGGGTCAGCTACATGGATGGCTGCAAGGTGTACTTCAAGGATGGAAGCTACGTCATCTGCCGCTTCTCCGGCACGGAACCACTCCTGAGGATAATGGCGGAGGCCGAAAGCAGAGAGAGGGCACAGCAGCTGATGGATATC
>LVBC01000052.1 GCA_001604265.1 Spirochaetales bacterium Spiro_01 | reverse complement strand
GTGAACATCCCGGATGAGAGCAGGGTCACAAGGAACTTTGCAGACATCCACGAGGCCCTGCTATACCTTCTTGAACATGTCAAGGAGGAAAGGGTCCACTCCTGCAACGATTCTACGATTTCTTGACCTTTAATAATTATTCCATAATCTGTACAATGCACACAACAATGTATCGAGGGCTACCAATCAATGAATATTTCTGACGTGATCCAGCTGCTTGGCGGTGTGGCATTGTTTCTTTTCGGCATGACGCTGATGGGAGAGGGACTCAAGAAGGTTGCAGGCAACAAGCTCGAGGTCATCCTCTACAGGCTTTCCGGTACCCCCATCAAGGGCATACTGCTGGGAACCGGTGTGACGGCTGTCATCCAATCCTCCTCTGCCACCTCCGTAATGGTAGTCGGCTTCGTCAACTCGGGAATGATGAAGCTCTCGCAGGCCATATGCATAATCATGGGTGCGATCATAGGAACAAGCGTCACAGGCTGGATAATCTCGCTTTCGGACATCTCTTCAGGAGATGCAGGTGGCATTCTTTCTCTCCTCTCGACAGAGACGCTCTCTGCCGTGATTGCAATCGTCGGCATCTACTTCAGGATGTTCAAGAAGCAGAAGAAGTACCACCACCTGGGAAACATCATGCTGGGATTCTCCGTTCTCATGTTCGGCATGAAGAGCATGAGCGGAGCTGTAAGCGGACTGAGGAGCAGCCCTGCATTCATCAACGCGCTCACAAGCTTCTCCAACCCACTTCTCGGTGTTCTTATCGGCCTCCTCTTCACTACTGTGATCCAGAGTGCCTCTGCTGCCATCGGTATTCTCCAGGCGCTTACAAGCACAGGTGCAATCAACTTCGAGATATCCTTCCCTATTATAATGGGCATCGGTATCGGTGCTTCTGTTCCTGTACTTCTCTCTGCACTCGGTGCAAGCACTGCAGGAAAGAGGACTGCACTATCATACCTTGCAGTCGATACGGTCGGCGCAATAGTGATAAGCATCCTATTCTACTCCGCCAACCTGATATTCCACTTTCCGTTCATGACGATGACCATGTCCTCTGTGAAGATCGCACTGGTCAATACGCTCTTCCGTATCGCAATCGTCATCATCCTCCTGCCCTTCCTCTCGCAGCTCGAGAAGCTCGTCTCGAGAATCATAAGGGAGAATGAGAACGAGGACAGGGACCTCGAGGATATGAAGAGACTCGAGGAGAGGTTCGTCAAGTATCCACCACTTGCAATCGAGCAGAGCAGGCTTGCAGTCAACGCAATGGGCGAGAAGACACAGCAGAATGTTCTCGATGCGATCTCGCTCTTCAAGAACGGCTATACGGACAAGGGTTTTGACGAGGTCGCAAGACTCGAGGATATCATAGACAAGTACGAGGACAGCATAGGCACCTACCTCATGAAGCTTACAGGTACCGACATGACAAGGGTCCAGTCGAGCAATGTCAGCAAGTATCTGCACTCGCTTACCGACTTCGAGAGAATCTCCGACCATGCACTCAACATTGCAGAGAATGCGCGCGAGATGAAGGAAAAGGATTTCGTATTCACACCCCAGGGAGCAAACGATGTGAAGGTCCTGATATCTGCAATCGAGAGGATTCTCGATATGACCGTGAAGTCCTTCGTCAACGAGGACATTGCACTTGCCCATCAGGTGGAGCCGATGGAGGAGGTCATAGACGACATCATAGACGAAGTGAAGATGAGGCATATCGCAAGACTCCAGAGTGGAGAGTGCAACTACAACAAGGGCTATGTCTTCAACGACCTGATGACGAACTTCGAGAGGATAAGCGACCACTGCTCGAATGTTGCCGAGGCCATGCTGGAGCTTGGAAACGAGCATGCTGGCAACCTCCACGAGTACACAGACCACATCAAGAGGGAGCATCTATACCAGTTCGAGACCTATTTCAATCGCTTCAAGAGCGAATATACTCTGTAAGTGCTTTGATTTGTAAACGCATAGCATACAATAGGTCACCTTTTCTGTTTACAGACAAAGATTCGACAAGCTAGAATTGGTCACATGGAACGAGGACGAAGCGGAATCATAATAGACAGGGTATTGAATACAGTTCTATTAGTATCTTTCGTCGTCTTCCTGTCCGTGTTCATTATTGGAAACCTGGTACTCCCGAACGAGAAGGACTACTCTCCCTCCTCTGCAATCAACTTCTCGGAGGGGTGGAAGATAAGAAGGAATGGGGAGCTCAGATCCATCCAGATACCTGCCAATGTGCATGACAGCGACAATCCTCTCATAATCGAGAATACGCTTCCAAAGATCACAAAGGGGGAGCTTCTCTCCATAAGAAGCTCCCAGCAGGATGCAAGGTTCTACGTCGATGGAATCCTTCGCGGAGAGTACCACACACCGTATGGCAAGAACAGTGCAAGCAGATTCCTCTTCTGGAAGCTGGATGAGAAGGATAGTGGCAAGAGCGTCAGGATAGAGCTTTCAAGCTCCTCGATCTACAGTGGTACTGTAAATGAGATATTCCTAGGCACAGAAGTAGATATCTGGTACTACTACATCTCGAAGTTCGTAGTAAACGACCTCTTCGCGCTCTTCATGGTCTGCATGGGTCTCTTCTCTCTGGTATTCTCTCTCTTTCTGAAGCTCGCCTACAGCAGGAACAACGTTCTTCTTGTCTACTACGGTCTCGAAGCTGTTCTGACAGGTCTGTGGAGGCTTTCAGAATCCAGGATCAGGCAGCTCTACTTCCATAACAACTCCTTCACAAGCTCGATGGCCTTCGTTCTGATGCTGATGATGGCGACCATGCTGCCCTTCTTCATGAATTCGATCCAGAGAAACCGATACAGAAGGCTATGGAGAGTGATGGAGACGCTTACCTTCCTCCAGCTTGCCATCAGCTGCACCATTGCACTGCTTGGCATCTACGACTTTGTAGAGATGCTCCCTGCAATTCTCCTGCTTTCACTTCTTCTGCTTCTCACTTCACTGTCTACGATCCTGAGGGATATCAAGAAGGGTTACTGGAAGGTATACAGATACACAGCATACGGCATGATGATACTTGTGATTCTCATGATTGCAGAGATATACCTCGTATACTTTGCAAGCTGGTACACTCAGCAGCAGGGTCTTCTGATGTTCACAGGCCTTTTCATCCTGATGTTCTGCACCCTTTATCAGGAGGTTCGCGATCTGGTCATCAACCTCAATGAGAAGGACAGGAAGGAAAAGGAGCACGAGCAGCTTCTCAACAAGCAGGTCATAATGGCTCTCACTGCAACTGTAGATGCGAAGGACAGGTACACGAAGGGCCACTCGACCAGAGTTGCAGATTATTCCCGCGAGATTGCAAAACGCGCAGGCATGTCCGACAGGGATGTCAACAAGGTATACTACATGGCCCTGCTTCACGATGTGGGAAAGATAAGCATCCCGGATTACATCATCAACAGGCCGGGAAGGATAAGCGAAGAGGAGTACGAGATAGTAAAGAACCACACCCTCTCAGGCTGCGAGATACTCAGGAACATCAAGGAGATGCCCGACATCTACAAGGGTGCCCTATATCACCATGAGAGGTGGGATGGCACAGGATACCCGCACCAGCTCAAGGGGGAGGAGATTCCAGTCGAGGCGAGGATCATCGCAGTTGCGGACAGCTACGATGCAATGACCTCATTCAGGCACTACAGGGATGTTCTCTCACAGGTCAGGGTCAGGACAGAGATAATGAAGAACAGAGGAACCCAGTTCGATCCTCACTTTGCAGATATAATGCTGAAGATGATCGAAGAGGACAGGTGGTTCAGGATGAGGGAGATGTAGGACTAGCCCCTGTCCATATTCTCCTTGATCCTCATCAGCACAAGCGCAAGCAGATAACCTATCAGCGCTCCTATCGTATTGTTGATCATATCGTCTATCTCGAAGGTTCCCCTCTTCGAGATAAGCTGGACAAGCTCTATGAGAAGCGAGAATATGAAGCCAGAGATCACTGTCTGGAAGAGGTGGAAGTCCCAGAACTCGGGATCTATCGATATGAATATTCCCAGGAAGAGACCGAAAGGAATCATCATCAGTATATTCAGTGCGATCTCGCCGCTTCTCGATTCATCCCCCTTCACCAACTGGATATACGAGTAGAAGGGCTTGACTATGTACTGGAACTCGCTTCCGGCCTCTCTGCAGAGGAGAGTCTCAGAAAGTATCATGATCATCGTGGCGGCCAGGAACGGGAAGGCCCATACGTTGTCGGGAATAGTATCGTCCTTTATCTTCCAGACGATTACAAGCGATATTACAAGCACTGCAATTGCAGCTAGATAGCTAGGCAGCAGCTTTACTGGACTGATTGTACTTACAAGATAATCCATCATCAGAATGCCCTTATCGGTCGGATCCTCATGTTGCCCTTCCTGTCATAGAACACAGCCTCTGTTCCAGAGAAGTTCCTGCTCCAGGCGTAGTCCTTGTTGTTCTCGGAGGAGGACCAGTAGTTCGATATCTCAAGGTTGCCTATTCCGACCATCCTGAGACTTGAATACAGCAGATTCAGTTCGTCCCTGCTCGGGAGGAACCAGTCGTCGGCTCCACCATAGACAAGCTTGGAGCAGAGATTTGCCGCATAGTTGGGAGTCAATGTCTTGTTGGCAGTGTAGGCACTCTCGCCCATCTTCTGGACAAGCGCCTTCGTATTTGCACTGCCCGAACCGACTTCGGTGCTGGTACCCACCAGCTGGTTGTGGCCATTCGCACTCTCCCTGCAATAGCCGAATGGGAAGTACATGACTCCATCCGCATATCCGCTTCTTGTATTGTCGACACTTATCATGCCATCGACGACGTGGAGGTCTGCAGGTGCGGCCTCGAGATACCTCCATCCATCCGAGTAGTACCCCTTGTCGTAGAATATGTATCCACCGGAGGGACCTTCTGCGATGTGTATGCCCATCATAGTGAAGTAGACCTCCTGGAAACCCTCTGTGACGAGCTTTCCAAGGTCATACTCGACTCCACTCTCATTTTTCTCCCTGAGCTTCAGAGAGAAATCCGCTCCGGAGTACAGAAGTGCCCTGAGGTCCTCCTTCTCCACCACCTGGATCCTATCGGTGTAGTTGCTGCCCTTGAAGGCCATTGTGGTCCCCTTCAGGTCCGAAACTATGATATCGTACTGAGGTGGGAACTTCGCATTTCCTCTGAGCTGCCTCGAATACTCATCCCAGATAACGAAGGAGATATCGCTCTGGTCTGCAACTATGTTCCAGCGGATTGTCTTTCCATCGCCTGTTAGACCCTTTGGAGTTCTTGCATATCCGACATACCCCCTATCGGTCGTATTTCCATTGGAATCGACAAAGTAGGTCACCTTGAAAAGCTCCGGCTTCTCGGTGGAAAGAAATCGGTTCGGGCGTCCTGCAAGTGCATCCCTGTAACCCTGCATGTAGCCTTCGGTGAATGGATCTGCAGAGATGGACAGGGCAAGGAATGACAGTACGAACAGGATGAAGAAAAGCTTTCTCATGCTGATAATTGTAAACTTGACTTGAAGCTGTAGGCAAGGAAAAGAACAGCCTGCAATGCAGGCTGATGGACTATCTTGTGACTGTGAATTTCAGACTTCCAAAAAGTCCCTCGGAAATCGAATCATAGCCGAAGCGGATCGTCATCGGAATCTTCTGCAATCCGATAAGGGACGGTGTCATCTGGAATTCGATACCGAACGAGGTATCCACATCCTCGTAGAAGAGCATGTCGAGGAAGGCGGAGACCTCCATATCCTCGAAGAGTATCAGCTCACCGCTCGAGATTGGACCTGGAATATCATAGCCGATGCTGGTCGGTACGATATACAGTTGCTTCGTTTTGGCCAT
>LVBC01000051.1 GCA_001604265.1 Spirochaetales bacterium Spiro_01 | reverse complement strand
GATTCTTCTTTTCGAGCTCTGCCATGAAACTGTTGATTTCGTACATAACTTATCTCCTTATATAAATGGTATTTATCTATAATTCCATTTGTCAACAAAATATTTAGCTAATAATAAGTTTTCGGGTTGATTTTTAAGTTTTTCGCAAATTATTTGTCGAATTATTAGATTTTCACAAATACTGGCAGTACAATTTAAGGGATTACCGCAATATTTGATAGTATTACCGTGTTATTTTTAGTTTTTACTCAGTTTTTCGATAGTATATTGATGAATATACAATATTTTTGAATAGATATTTATATTTTTGATTTTCAAGCAATCAATTTTCATTTCACTATCGAGATGATAAAATGGGAACATGTACAATCTTGACCAGACCTGGCTGCCCTTTTCCAACCTGATGAGGCGCCATATTTACAGTGTTCTTCTTATCTGCTCCGACTATGACAGGTTCATGCTCGAGCAGGATGGACGTGTCGAGGAGGAGCTCTATAGGGAGTATACGCAGCTCGGACTTTCGACACCGCCGAAGATACAGCACACCTCCGATCCCGATGAAGCGATCGAGATGCTGAAGCGCCTTCCCTTCGATCTGGTCATAACGATGCTGGACTTCCAGACTGGAAAGGTCGAACGACTTGCTGAACGCATAAAGAAAATAAACAGGGATATGCCTGTCATCACACTGGCGCCATCCCCTGACCACAGGAAGATAAAGGACAGGATAACTGCAAGCCCATATATCGACCAGATATTCTACTGGCAGGGCAACAGCCAGCTCTTTTTGGCAATGATCAAGCTGATCGAGGACTCGCTGAACGTCGAGCACGACACGAACGAGGCCGATGTACAGGTCATCATCCTCGTAGAGGACTCTGTCAGATTCATCTCCTCCTACCTTCCTGCAATGTACACCTGTCTTATCCAGCAGACCAGATCGAGTATCCTGGAGGCCCTGAACGACTGGGGCAGGACGCTGAGAATGCGCGGAAGGCCCAAGATCCTGCTTGCACGCGATGGAGAGACGGCAATGGGTCTTTTCAGAAAGTACCAGAGCGATGTGCTTGGAATAATCACAGATGTGAACTTCCCATACAAGGGAAGGACCGAAGGCTCCGGTATCCGACTTGCAGAGGAGATCAGGGCCTACTCCGAGGATCTTCCAATCCTCATCCAGTCCACAGAGCAGAAGCTGAAGGAGGAGGCAAGGAGAGTACATGCGGATTTCTGCTGGAAGAACTCCCCTTCGCTGCTTTCGGAGCTTGAAGACCACTTCATCACCAGGTACAACTTCGGTCCCTTCCCTGTCTACAATCCTTCAACAGGAGAGGTCGTTGCCACGATAAGGACGATGAAGGAGCTGCAGCACACCATCAAGGATCTTCCGATCGAGAGCTTCATCTACCATTCGAAGAGGAACGACTTCTCAAGATGGCTGAGAAGCCAGTCCCTCTACACCCTGGCGACAAGGATAAAGAACATCTCGCTCGATGATGGCACTCCGGAGGAGGTAAGAGAGCAGCTCTACAGGACGATAAAGACGTACAGGACACAGAGGACAAGGGGTGTAATTGCACAGTTCTCGACAGAGAACTACGACGACACATCCTTCTTCTCCAGGATCGGAACCGGAAGCCTTGGCGGCAAGGGCAGAGGCCTTGCCTTCATAGCGGCCGAGATGAACGCATCCGAAATACAGAACAAGTATCCAAAGATATATCTCTCCATTCCAAGGACAGTCGTCATATCGACCTCCCTCTTCGATGAGTTTCTGCAGATGCACGACTTCGATATCGGCACACTGGCAGGGATGAAGGATATACAGGTCCTCTCTCTCTTCCTCTCCTCCGAGCTGCCACAGTCTCTCGTGACCAACCTCAGAGAGTTCCTCAACGTCGTCAAGCAGCCGCTTTCGATACGCTCCTCCTCTCTGCTCGAGGATAGCCACTCCGAACCCTTTGCAGGAGTCTACCAGACCAGCATGATCAGCAACCAGGGAAGCGACGAGCACAGGCTGAAGGAGCTTTCGGATGCGATCAGGACAGTCTGGGCCAGCGTCTACTTCGAAAGGGCCAAGGAGTATCTCAGGATCACGGGCCACATGGTCGAGGATGAGAGGATGGCAGTAATACTTCAGCAGGTCACCGGCTCGAGGCATGGGAACTACTGGTTCCCGAACGTCTCCGGTGTCGCCCGCAGTCTCAACTACTATCCTGTCGAGGGAACAAGCCAGGAGGACGGTATCGGAATGCTCTCCTTCGGACTGGGAAAGGCTGTAGTGGACGATGGCTCTGCCTTCAAGTTCTGTCCGGCCTGGCCAAAGAAGCCCATCGGGAATCTGATGGGTGGCGGCTCCTCACAGGAGGCCTTCTACGCCCTGGATCTCACAAAGGAGTTCAATCCATACGAGGATATAGACAACCTCGTGCTCCTGCCGCTCAGCGAGGCCGAGAAGTATCCGAAGTCGCTGAAGAATATCGCAACCACAATGGACCTTTCGACCGGAATGCTCTCCGAATCCTGCTTTGCAGAGGGAATGAAGACAATAACCTTCAACGGCATGCTGAAGTACGACATGTTCCCTCTTGCCGAAGTAATCGACGATGTGCTCAAGATCGGAGCAAAGAGCATGGGAACCCCGGTCGAGATCGAGATTGCAGTCAACACAGAGAGAATCAAGGACAACAAGCCGGACTTCTCTATCCTGCAGATACGCCCTATCGCGGCCTCCTACACAGACAGTGATGTCGACATCACCGACGATGACATCGAGCATGCCCTCATCTACTCGCAGTCGGTTATGGGAAACGGAACCGTAGAGGATGTGAGGGATATAATCTGCATCAAGCCGGAGTGCTTCAAGGCGGCCGAGATGATCGACATGGCAACCGAGCTTGCCCAGCTCAACGCCTCGATGGGGGAGAGAGAATATGTCCTTCTGGCCGCAGGAAGGCTCGGTTCTACGGACCGCTGGCTGGGTATTCCCTGCTCCTGGTCGGATATATCCAGGGCAAGGGTGATAATCGAGACAGGCCTGCCGGAGCTTCAGGTAGAACCCAGTCAGGGCACTCACTTCTTCCAGAATGTGACCAGCCTTGGATGTGTATATTTAACTGTCAATCCTGTGTATAATCAGGGAAAGGTCGACTACGAGGGGATAAAGGCACTGCCTCTTGTCGAGGAGACAAAGCACTTCCTGCACGTAAGGGCAGAGAAGAATCTTGAAATCAGAGCCAACGGCCTTGAGAAGCAGGCAGTAATAAGGCTCAAGAAGGAGATTGTAGAATGGGACGCAATAATCTGACGAACTACTACGCACCTACCGATGTAATCTTTGGCCCAGGCGCTGAAATGCAGCTGGGAAAGGCCCTGAAGAAGTATGGTGCCAAGAGAGTACTTGTGCACTATGGATCGGAGAGAATCGTAAAGAATGGCTTTCTTGGAAAGCTTCTTGCCCTGATCGACGAGGAGGGAATCTACCATGTTGAATTCGGTGGAGTTGTTCCAAACCCGCGCCTGTCGCTGGCAAAGCAGGGTATCGAGCTCTATAGGAAGGAGAACCTCGACTTCATCCTCGCAATCGGCGGTGGCTCTGTAATCGACAGTGCAAAGTGCATCGCATATGGAACCTGCTACGATGGCGATGTCTGGGACATCTACTCCAGGAAGGCCGATCCGGTTGCCGCAAGCCCACTTGGCTGCGTACTTACTATGGCAGCAGCTGGCAGTGAGATGAGCGACTCAAGCGTCATCACCAATGAGGATGGCTGGCTCAAGAGAGGCTTCTCAAGCGACTACATCCGACTGAAGTTCGCACTCATGAACCCTGAGCTCACAATGACACTGCCTCCATATCAGACTGCAGCAGCAACTGTTGATATCATGATGCACACAATGGAGAGATACTTCGTAAAGGACACCATTCCACTCACAGAAGAGTTCCAGCTTGCACTCTGCCGCAAGGTAAAGGAAGCTGGTGCAAAGGCCCTCCAGGATCCAAAGGACTATAATGCAAGAGCCGACCTCATGTGGGGTTCCTCTGTTTCCCACAACAGCTTCATGAATCTGGGAAACAGTGTTCGTGGCGACTGGGCAAGCCACCAGATCGAGCATGAGCTTTCCGGAATCTTCGATGTCGCACACGGTGCAGGCCTTGCTGTGATCTGGCCAGCCTGGGCAAAGTACATCCTGAAGGATGCTCCCGAGAAGTTCGCCAAGTTCGGCTACAGAGTACTTGATGTAGAGCCGACCGGAGATGCGCTTGCAGATGGAAAGGCCGCAATCGAGGCCATGGAGGAGTTCTACAGGTCGATCGGAATGCCGACAAGGCTTTCAGAGATGAACATCTTCCCAACAGAGGAGCAGATCGAGAGAATGGCAGAAAGCTGTACCTTCTTCGGCACAAGGACTCTTGGTGGAGACCTGAGAACTCTCTACAAGGAGGACCTGAAGGCCATCTACTATCTGGCAAAGTAAATCGATAGAAGCTTACCAGGGAGGGGACTCAGGTCGTCCCCTCCTCTTTTTCTGCATCCGGCCTCTCGACTTTTCTGGGCCCTGAAGTGAAAAATCGAATCATTTCCCTGTAGTCTATATTTTCACTTTGTGCTATGTTTCCTCTCGGACCTTGTCCAACGGAGTTCGTACACATTCCTGGAAATCCTCCGTTCAACAAATCAAAACTATTAGAGGAAAACAATGAAAAACAAGAAGCCTTTGATCGGGTCGAACGAATACCTGATCCTTCTGGCAGTCACTCTGGCAGTCATCTCGACGACAATGAACATCTTCTGCATGAAGTCGCTCTCCTTCGGAACACCCATCATCCTGTGCGATGCCGGATTGATAATAAGCTGGGGTGTCTTCCTGATTTCCAATGTAATTACAGAGGTATGGGAGGAGAGAACAGCACTGCAGATTGTAGTCTTCTCGGCCATCGTAACCTTCTTCATCATGGTAATTGCAAGGATCATCGTATACATCCCGACACTGCCGGAATACTACGACCAGGCAGACGCATTTTCCAGGATATTCTCGAATGGACCCAGGACTATAATCTCTTCAATTACAGCATTCCTTGTAGGAAACTACGTGAACGTCCATATCATACAGAAGATAAAGGATGCCCTGGCAAAGAGGGACAACAGGATATTCTTCTTCCTCAGGGCCGCATTCTCTACCCTGATAGGACAGCTGGTCGACAATGCCCTTTTCATGTTCATGGCCTTTGCACCCATAGGGATTTCAGTGTACGAGATGTCTGTATTAGATATAATTACAGCTGTACTATCCGGCACGGTCATCGAGCTGGTCGTAGAGTCCTGTCTTGTGCCTTTCATCACGATTCCACTTACAGGACATATACAGAAGGTAATTGCAAGGGAGCAGGCATGAAGGTTCTGATTACTGGTTCATCTGGGGGCATAGGAAGAGCAGCTGCACTGCTCTTCCTCGAGAAAGGGCACACTGTAATAGGGATGGATAGCAGGGAAAGCAGGATAGACGATCCTGCCTACTCGCACATCAGAGTGGACATCACTGAAAAGGAGCTTCCAAAGCTGCCGGATATCGATATACTCGTCGCTGCTGCTGGAGTTCAGGACAGCAGCGACGATATAGACATCAACCTCAAGGGGACCATCAATGTAACAGAGAGGTATGCATTCCACGAGGGCATAAGGTCCGTTCTGATCATAGCCTCCGCATCGGCCCACTCGGGAGCCGAGTTCGCCTACTACTCTGCCTCCAAGGGTGGACTGCTTGCCTATACGAGGAATGTGGCCATAAGGCTGGCAAGGTATGGGGCGACCTGCAACTCCATCTCTCCGGGAGGAGTCAGGACAGAGCTCAACAGACCTGTAATGGAGGATGAGAAGCTCTGGAATGAGATCATGAAGGTAACGCCTCTGAAGAAGTGGGCCGAGCCGGAGGAGATTGCACAGTGGATATACTTCCTGACAGCGGTCAACAGATCCTGCTCAGGCGAGGATATCCTGATAGACAACGGAGAGGCGCACCTCAATGCGACCTTTGTCTGGCCAGAAAAGCAATGACTCTCGAAAGAGGCATATCCCTTAAATATTCTTGGCAAAATAGTCCCAGACGGGATCCTTAGGAGGAGCTGCTACGATATCGAGCGGCTCCTTTCTCACTGGGTGGATGAATCTGATCCTTCTTGCATGAAGGTGGATTCCACCATCCGGATTGGACCTTGCAAAGCCGTACTTCAGATCCCCCTTTATGTGGCAGCCGATTGCGGCCAGCTGGGCCCTGATCTGGTGGTGGCGACCTGTGTGGAGGTCTATCTCAAGCAGGAAGTACCTGTCGCTCTTTCCAAGCACCCTGTAGCTCAGCTTTGCGATCTTGCTCCCCTTCACCTCCTTTGGATAGGCACGGGAGGTGTTGTTCCTCGGATCACGGACGATGTAGTGGACCAGAGTCCCCTCGCTCTCCCTTGGACAGTTGTCCACGACTGCCCAGTAGGTCTTCTTGACGTCACTGCCTCTGAATGCATCGTTCAGTCTTATCAGGGCCTTCTCTGTCTTCGCATAGACAACTATGCCAGATGTCGGTCTATCTAGGCGATGCGGGATGCCGAGGTATACATTGCCCGGCTTGCTGTAGGTGACCTTCAGATACTCCTTTACCATGTCGGCAAGGGTGATATCCCCAGTCTCGTCCCCCTGAACGAGCTCTCCGGGCCTCTTGTTGATGACTATAAGGTGGTTGTCCTCGTAGAGGATTCTATCCTTGATGCTCACTTTTTCTTCCTGTCCTCTTGCTCCACTTCATCGAAGAGCCCCGGTTCGGCCTCCTCGCTGGTGCTCGAATCCTTTATCTGCCTCAAAGTCAGGCTGGCAAGCTGCTTTGTGATGAGCTTGTTGCCAGCGCTCTGGCTGCTCTTCCTGATTGCGAAGTCTGCAAAGCGGAAGGTCTCCTCAAGCACCCTGTAGCCACAGCCCGGCTTGTACTTTGCGAATATGATCGCATTCTGGAAGGTCGAAAGCTTGACGATCTTGTAGTTTCCAGCAGGAAGGATCGAATAGAGCTTTCCGGTTTGGAAGGAGCAGATGTTGAACCTCTTGATGAAGTAGAACTTCGACTCCTTCTCCCTGAAGATCGCAGTGAACGGAACCTGTGAAAGCTCCTCCTTGTCTGCGATGCACCAGTAGAAGAGACCATCGGAGCCGATGAACTCCTTGTCCGTGACATTGGTGACACGGTACGAGCCATCCTTCTTCATGTAGAAGACCTTGTCGTATGGGCTGACCTTGAGAAGCACTTCGCCGCTCTTGAGGTTGGTTCCAAGGTAACCGGTCTCCTGGTCGTACTTCAGATCGAGGTTCCTTACAGCGACAGTCTTCACATCGAGGGCCTGATAGCTCTTGATCTCGGTCCTTCTGTTCCTGTCATGGGTCTTGATGGCCATCTCCTTGACCTCTTCGAGGTACTTCAGGCTGAACTCGGTTATGTGGGAGATGTTGTATTCGCACTGGGCGATTCCATCGTTGATGTCCGCAATCTCATCGAGGTTCTTGTTGATATCGAAGAGAGAGATCCTCCTGATTGGAATCTTCAGAAGTCTGTCGACATCGTCATCGTTTATCTCTCTGACAAGCTGGTCTGCAAAGGGCTTGAAGCCTGTGATCACGGCCTTCTTCACATCTTCTTCGGTCTTCTTCGTCTCGATTCTCTTGTAGATTCTCTCCTCGACGAAGATCCTTTCAAGCGTCCTTGCATGGAGCTTCTCTCGCAGGTGATCCTTCTCTATCTCCTGCTCCCTTTCGAGGACCTTCAGAAGGTGCGCGGCGTGGAAGCGGATCATCTCCGAGATGCCGACAATCTTGGGAAGGTCTCCCTCGATGACGATAGGATTCACGCTGATCTTCGTCTCGCACTTCGTATATGCGTACAGCGCATCCACGATATCCTTTGCGTAGGTGTTCCTCTGAAGCGATATCTCGATGTTGACCTGCTCTGCTGTATAGTCGTCCACTCTTGCGATGTGGAGCTTTCCAAGGTCGTTCGCCTCCTTGATCGAGTCGATCATCTGCTCGGTAGTGACACCATATGGAAGCTCTGTGATTACGACCTTCTTCGGGTCCGAGATATCCAGTCTTGCCCTGACTGTAACAAAGCCCTTTCCATCATCGTAGCTCGAGACATCCATGATGCCGCCCGAGGGGAAATCCGGGAAGAGCTCGATATCCTCTCCTCTCAATACTGCAGCCTCGGCATCCAGGACCTCTATGATGTTGTGAGGAAGGATGTCGGTCCTCATGCCTACTGCGATGCCGCTTGTGCCCTGGATGACGACGACCGGTATCTTCGCCTGGAAGACGACAGGCTCCTTGTTCCTGCCATCGTAGGAGTCCACATACTCTGTTATCTCAGGTGAGTACAGGACCTTCTTTGCAATTGGAAGAAGACGGCACTCGATGTATCTGCCTGCAGCTGCCGGATCCCCAGTAAGTGCGTTGCCGAAGTTTCCCTGCCCCTCGATGAAGAGGTCGCAGTTTGCAAGATTTACAAGCGCATCGTTTATGGAAGCATCCCCATGAGGATGGTACTTCATGACGGCACCGACTACACCGGCTACCTTGTGGAAGCGACCATCATCCATCTCGATAAGGGTGTGGATGATCCTTCTCTGTACCGGCTTGAAGCCATCGGTTATATCGGGAATTGCCCTGTCTCGGATTACATAGGATGCGTACTCGATGAAGTTCTGATCGAAGAGTTTGCTTGCGTATGCCATCAGACCATATCCTCCATTACCAGATTCTGCATGATGTACTCTCTGCGTTCAGGAGTGTTGCTTCCCATGTAGAACTCCATCTTCTTCCTGACCTCCGACATGCTGCTGATGGTGACAGGTGAAAGGCGGATATCCTCTCCGATGAACTGTCCGAACTCTTTTGGGCTTATCTCTCCGAGACCCTTGAATCGGGTCACCTCTGCTCCCCTTATCTGCTGCACTGCAGCATCCCTCTCCTTCTCGCTGTAGCAGTAGGTGATCACCTGCTTGTTGCGCACTCTGAAGAGCGGTGTCTCCAGGATGAAGAGACGACCGGAGGTGATGAGCTCCTCGAAGAAGGTCAGGAAGTAGGTCATCAGGAGGTTGCGGATATGGAAGCCGTCGACATCGGCATCGGTCGCGATGATGACCTTGCTGTAGCGCAGGTTGTCGAAGTCGCCATTCTCAAGGCCGGTCGCGACCATGATATTGTACAGCTCCTGGTTCTCGTAGATCGCCTTCCTGGTCTTTCCGAAGACATTGAAGGGTTTTCCTCTGAGAGAGAAGACTGCCTGGGTCTGTGGATCTCGGGCCTTGTTGATCGTACCGGAAGCAGAGTCGCCCTCGGTGAGGAAGATCATGGAATTGAGAGCCTCGGCCTCATGTGCCTTCGGATAGCTGTTCAGGTGGAAGCGGCAGTCCTTCAGCTTCGGAATGTTGATCGAGACCCTCTTGGCCATCTCGCGTGCACCATTTCTTACTGCACTCTCCTCCTTGTGTATCCTCTCGTTGGTCGTGATCTTGGTCTGGAGTGCATTGGCAACATCGGTGTTCTTCATCAAGAAGTCGATGACACCCTCCTTGACCTCATTGACGACCCAGGTCCTGATCTCGGTGTTTCCCAGCTTGTTCTTCGTCTGGGATTCGAAGATCGGATCCTGTACCTTTACAGAGATTGCGGCGCAGATTCCGTCTCGGATCTCAGGAGCGGCCCAGGACTTCTTGAAGTACTCGTTGATGCCCTTCAGAATGCCCTCCTTGAAGGCTGCGAGGTGTGTGCCACCATCACTGGTATGCTGTCCATTTACGTAGGAGTAGTAGTTCTCTCCATAGCTTCCGGTATGAGTAAAGGCGAACTCGAGACGAGCTCCCTTGTAGTGTACTATCTGATAAAGGCCTTCGGACTCTACGTTCTTCTGCAGCAGGTCCATGAGACCGTGCTGGCTTTTGATTATCTTCTTGTTGTATTCGATGGTGAGTCCGGTGTTGAGGTATGCGTAATTCCAGAGTCTCTCCTGGATGAAGTCGTCGTTGTAGGAGTAGTCGCCGAATATGTCATTGTCGTGGTCCGGGATGAATTCGGTATATGTGCCGTTGGGCTCATTCGTCTCGCCCTTCTTTGTCTTCCCCTGCTGCTCTCCCTTTACAAAGGTCGCTGAGGCGTAGTGGCCATTCTGGTAGCTGGTCACAGTGAAGTGCTCGGAAAGGGCGTTGACGGCCTTGGTACCAACTCCGTTGAGACCAACAGAGAACTGGAAGGCCTCGCTGTCGTACTTTGCACCGGTATTCATTACAGAGACACAGTCGACCAGCTTTCCAAGCGGAATTCCACGGCCATAGTCCCTTACTGTGACCTTGCCATCGAGGCAGGTGACCTGGATTCGATTTCCGGCTCCCATTATGAACTCATCGATGCTGTTGTCTATGATCTCCTTGAGGAGAATGTAGATTCCATCATCGACATGGGAGCCATTTCCCAGTCGTCCAATATACATACCAGGTCTCAGACGGATGTGCTCGAGAGGAGACAGCGTCTTTATGCTAGATTCATCATATTTCGGCATAATAGAGATTATAGGCAAAAAAACGTGTTATTTCAAACTTTCTTGGTACCCGTAAATCCAAAACTTGCGAGAAATAATGTGTATCACATTAACATTCGGCCCAATTGAAAATAATGTCTCTTGTAATTATGATTACTGGCTATGAGCAAGTATCCTTTCACAGAAATCGAAAAGAAGTGGCAGCAGTACTGGGATGAGAACAAGACCTTCCGTACTGTAGAAGATCCATCGTTCCCAAAAGAGAAGAGAGCATACGTCCTCGATATGTTCCCATACCCATCAGGTGCAGGACTCCATGTAGGACATCCAGAGGGCTATACAGCTACCGATATCTACTCCAGATATCTCAGGATGAACGGCTACAATGTTCTCCACCCAATGGGCTTCGACTCCTTCGGACTACCAGCAGAGAACTACGCAATAAAGACCGGAACACATCCTCGTGTAACGACCCGTAAAAACATCGAGAACTTCACCCGCCAGATCAAGAGCCTCGGAATGAGCTATGACTGGGACAGGAATATAAGCACCTGTGAAGAGGACTACTACAAGTGGACCCAGTGGATATTCCTCCAGCTCTTCAAGAAGGGACTGGCCTACGAGGCCAATACTCCGATCAACTGGTGTCCCTCCTGCAAGACAGGCCTTGCGAACGAGGAGGTCAAGGAGGGAAAGTGCGAGCGCTGTGGCACTCCTGTCGAAAGAAAGAACATCCGCCAGTGGATGCTGAAGATCACAGCCTATGCAGAGAAGCTTCTGAAGGATCTCGACCTGCTCGACTGGTCCGAGTCCGTAAAGCTCATGCAGAGGAACTGGATCGGCAGATCCGAGGGTGCATCTGTCCTCTTCAAGATGGAGAAGTCCGACGACTACCTCGAGGTCTACACCACAAGATGCGATACCCTTTTCGGCGCAACCTACATGGTAATTGCACCAGAGCACCCATTCGTCGAGAAGATCACGACTCCTGAGCAGAAGGAGGCTGTAGAGGCATATGTGAAGGCAGCAGCCCACAAGAGCGACCTCGACAGGACCGACCTGGCAAAGGACAAGACCGGTGTCTTCTCCGGATCCTATGCAATCAATCCAGTAAATGGTGACAGGATTCCTGTCTGGATTGCCGACTATGTACTCATCAGCTACGGTACCGGTGCGATCATGGCAGTTCCTGCCCACGATACCAGGGACTGGGAGTTCGCAAAGAAGTTCAATCTTCCTATCATCGAGGTTCTCAAGAGCAAGGTCGATGTACAGAAAGAGGCCTGGACAGAGGACGGCATCCACGTCAACTCCAGCTTCCTCGATGGCCTTAACAAGGAGGATGCAATTGCAAGGATGCTCTCCTGGCTCGAGGAGCACAAGTGCGGCCACAAGGAGGTCAACTACAAGCTCAGAGACTGGGTATTCTCACGCCAGAGATACTGGGGCGAGCCGATTCCTCTTGTACACTGCGACAAGTGCGGCGTAGTACCTGTACCAGAAGAGGAGCTTCCTCTCCGCCTGCCTGAGGTCTCAAAGTACGAGCCATCCGGCACAGGCGAGTCCCCTCTTGTGAAGGTCGACAGCTGGGTGAACTGCAAGTGTCCGAAGTGCGGTGGTCCTGCAAAGAGAGAGACCAATACCATGCCACAGTGGGCAGGCTCCTGCTGGTACTACCTCAGGTTCATCGACCCTAAGAACGACAAGTGCTTCTGCGATAGCGAGAAGGAGAAGTACTGGATGCCGGTCGACCTCTATGTAGGTGGCACAGAGCACGCAGTTCTCCACCTCCTCTACTCCAGATTCTGGCACAAGGTCCTCTACGAGGCAGGCCTCGTCTCCACTCCAGAACCATTCCACAGACTGGTCAACCAGGGCATGATCACCTCCTTCGCATACAAGAACAAGGACAGCATCCTCATCCCGACAGACGATGTCGAAGAGAGGGATGGAGGCTTCTATCAGATCTCTACCGGAGACAAGGTAGAGCAGGTCGTTGCCAAGATGTCCAAGAGTCTGAAGAATGTCATCAACCCAGATGACATCATCCGCGACTACGGTGCAGATACGATGAGAATGTACGAGATGTTCATGGGACCTCTCGAGCTCTCGAAGCCATGGTCGACAAATGGAACAATCGGCGTCTACAGATTCCTCGACAGGATCTGGAGGATTGCAACAGAGAAGAAGATCGAGGAGATCGAGGTGCCTCTCGAACTCAACAAGCTTCTCCACAGGACTGTGAAGAAGGTAACTGAGGACACTGCAAGCCTCGGCTTCAATACTGCCATCAGCCAGATGATGGTCCTTGTCAATGAGGCCAACAAGCTCGATGTCGTTCCAAAGCAGCTTCTCGAGACACTTGCACTCCTTCTCTCCCCATACACTCCACACCTTGCAGAGGAGCTCTGGGAAATGCTGGGTCACAAGCCAAGCATCTCCAAGGAGAAGTGGCCGACCTATGATCCTGCACTCTGCGTCGACGATACGATCGAGATGGTCGTTCAGGTCAACGGCAAGCTCAGATCCAGGATCGAGATGCCAAAAGCAGCAACCAAAGAGGAGATGATCGAATCGGCAAAGAAGGACGAGAAGATCATCCCATGGCTTGAAGGAAAGACGATCGTCAAGGAGATCGCAGTTCCTGGAAAGCTCGTCAATATCGTAGTGAAGTAATTCTTCGCTATTGGACTAGAAAGGCTTGGTTCCGCACGGTTCCAAGCCTTTTTTATTACCCTCATTTGATGAGGGCAAGACCTCCCATACTGGTCTCTCTGTACAGGCTCGGCAGAGCCTGGCCCGTCTCCATCATCACCTCGATAACAGCATCGAAGGAGACCTTGTGGCGCCCATCTGAAAAGAGTGCGAAGATGGAGTGGTCCAGCGCCCTCATTGCGGCCATTGCGTTTCTCTCGATGCATGGAATCTGGACAAGGCCCTTCATCGGATCGCAGGTAAGACCCAGATGGTGCTCAAGTCCCATCTCGGCGGCGTACTCTATCTGGTATATCGAGCCTCCCATCAGCTGGGTCGCAGCAGCTCCCGCCATTGCGCAGGCAACTCCCACCTCCCCCTGACAGCCGACCTCGGCTCCGGAGATCGAACCATTCTCCTTGACTATGTTCCCGACAATGCCTGCCGTAAGAAGTGCTCTGTATATCCTGGTATCCGTCAGCTTGTCCTGAAGCTGAAGACAGTAGAGGACAGCAGGAAGGACACCGCAGGAGCCACAGGTCGGGGCTGTGACGATCCTTCCTCCTCCTGCATTCTCCTCGCTTACTGCGAGGGCGAAGGCGATAGGCAGCTTCGTGTCGCCAAAGGGACCCTTGAATTCCTGGCTCTTGGCATAGACCTGTGCGGCCTTCCTCTGAAGCTTCAGTCCTCCAGGAAGCACTCCCTCGTTGTTGAGCCCGCTCTCAATCGAGCTCTTCATCGTCTCCCACACCTCTTTGATATATTCGAGGAGCTCTGGACCCTCTACCTCCAGGACTGCCTCCCAGAGCTGCAGACCCTCCTCGGAGCAGTAATCCAGGAGTCTCGCCATGGAGCCGAAGCGCTCTTTTGGGTATATATCAACTGGAGTGAGATCGTTCCTGTTCTCTGTGACGATCTTTCCTCCTCCGATGGAGTAGTAGGTCTTCTCGAAGGTGACCTCTCCATCTCTGTCGAGGGCCTTGATCGTGAGAGCATTGGGATGGAAGGGCTTGAAGATATCGGGATACCACTTGATTGAAAGCTCCTTGCCTGCTTTTGAGCACACCTCTCTGATTGCACGGTCGGTAAGGTGCCCCTTCCCGGTTGCGGCAAGAGAACCGTACAGCTCGGCCTGGAAGTGTTCGACCTCTGGGTGCAGACCAATGAATCTTTCCATAGCCGCCCTGGGGCCCATGGTGTGAGAAGAGGATGGACCGTAGCCAATCCTGTATAGTTCCCTCAAGCTTTCCATATCGGCATTCTACAATCTTCAGGGCATGCACATCAATTGATATTCAGAGTATAAGACCGGCAGTATCGAGGTATCGTATAGAACCATCCGAAGCGACTGCAATCGTCCTGAGAAAGTGCCTGGAGAGATTGAGATATCTGTGGATTCCAGGGTATAGGGAGAGGGTTATCTCCTGTCCGGCAGAAAGCTGGAACGGTGGATCATAATCGGTCTCAGGTATATATCTTCCCTCCGGAATCCCGCTTATCGGGACATCGTACAGACTGACCTTGTAGTCCGAAGGACGGAAGATGCCGTTCCTCAGATCAAGAAGCAGCTCATCCTCGTCGAAGGGGTATTCCAGATTCTCCCTGATCGTCTCATAGCAGTAGTTGGCGCACTGATGAGGCTGTGCTCTCGAGGCCTCTATCAGTATCTCGGCAAGAAGGCCCTCCCTCTGAGTGAGGTATACCCGATCCCCTCCACTCGGATCGAGACCTCCGCCGAAGGGGTGATAGCTGTCCTCTGGCCGTGCGACGAAGTAGACAGTGCAGCCCCTGAGAACAGGAACCGATACCTTTCTCTCTCCACTTCGAAGTGTAAGTCTCTCCACTCGACTACCATTGAAGTACTCCAGAGTGTACCACATCAAGCTTCCGCTCTCGCTCTCCCAGAAGTGCTCGCTGGGGAAAAGGACAGTGACGGTCCTGTAGGAGAGCTGTTCACAGGAAAGATTCAGAAAGAGAAGAAGCAGTACAAGAAATCTCATACTGCTTCTTCACCATTTTCCTGATTACTGTACCAATCAGTGGTTTCGCCTGTAGACTCCGAGCACCCTGAACTGGGCTGCAACCTTTGAAAGCATCCTGAAGGTCTCGTGGGCATACTCCTCGTCATCGAACCAGATCTCCACGAAGAAGGAGTACTCCCAGGGGCGACCCTGGATAGGCCTCGACTCGAGCTTCGACATGTTGTGCTTCCTTGAAGAGAGGACATCAAGTATCCTGGAGAGTGCACCCGGCTCATCGTTCAGAGTGAAGAGAACAGAGGCTGTATTGCTCTGTATACCCTTCTTGAAGGACTCTGCATGCTCCTCCCTTGTGATGATGTAGAACCTGGTATAGTTTTTCGGGTTCGTCTCGATTCCTTCCCTGAGAATCTCCATCTCGTTGTAGGCAGCAGCTGGAGCACCTGCAATTGCAGCGCTGTCCATCTCCTTCTCCTTCTTTATATAGGAGACGCTTCCTGCTGTATCGAAGAATGGCACCTGCTGGACATCTGGAAGGTACTTCTCCAGGAACTCCTTGCACTGGGCAAGCCCCTGAGGGTGCGAGTATACCCTTCTGATATCCTCGAACCTCGTGCCAGGATTGACGATGAGGTTGTGGATGACCCTTACCTGCTGTTCACCGACAACTGTGATGCCGGGATGGGTCTGAAGAAGGTCGAGATTGTCATAGATGGTCCCTCCGAGTGTATTCTCGACAGGAAGGACAGCGTACTCTGCGTTTCCGGTCTGTACAGCCTCGAAGCAGGAGCGGAAGGTCGGCAGAGGAAGCACCTTGACATCCTCTCCGAAGGCCCTTCTTGTAGCAAGCTCGCTGAAGGCACCTCTCTCGCCCTGGAAGGCGACGACCCTCTCTCCTGTGAGAATGGTCGCAGCATTTGCACTGTCATCCGTGATGTTCTTCGGAATGATCCTGGGCCTTGTCTCGAGGGACTTTCCTACTACAGGGCAGAGAGTCTGCACATCCCTGACAAGCTTCTCGAACTGCTGAGGGAAGAGGGACTGGGGACCATCCGAGAGCGCCTTTTCCGGATGGTTGTGCACCTCGACTGCGATGCCGTGGGCCCCGGAAGCTACCAGAGCAAGCGCCATTGGAGATACCAGGTCCCTTATGCCTGTAGCGTGGGATGGGTCTCCGATTACAGGAAGGTGCGTAAGCTTCTGCACAACTGGGATTGCAGAGCAGTCCAGAGTGTTCCTTGTGGCCTTCTCATAGGTCCTGATACCTCTCTCGCAGAGGACGATCTGGTCGGTTCCGTTGGCCATGAGGTACTCAGCGGCCATGAGCCACTCCTCGATTGTTGCAGACATGCCTCTCTTGAGAAGAACAGGCATGCCGGTCTTTCCGACCTCCTTCAGAAGCTCGAAGTTCTGCATGTTCCTGGCTCCGATCTGGAACATGTCGATGTACTTCGTCATCATCTCGACATCGCGAGGCGAGACGACCTCTGTACAGACAGGCATGGTGTATGTGTCTCCCGCCTCTCTGAGATACTTCAGCCCCTCCTCTCCAAGACCCTGGAAGGAGTATGGACTGGTACGCGGCTTGAAGGCACCGCCACGGAGAATAACGGCCCCGGCCTCACGGACGCTGGCTGCGATCTCCATTATCTGCTCTCTGGATTCGACGGCACATGGACCGGCGATTATGACTACCCTGTTGCCACCGATCTTTACCTTGTTCCTGCCGACGGTGACTATCGTGTCCTCTTTCTTCAGCTCCCTTGAAGCGAGCTTGTATGGCTTCGAGATTGGGATTACCGAGGCAACGCCTGGAAGGACCTCTATCTCTCTGAGGTCCATCTGGGCCATACCTACAGCACCAAGAACAGTATCCTGCTGACCCTTTATCTCCTTGATGATGAAGCCACGATCTTCAAGGACATTTATTATCTTGTCCTTTTCCTTTGGAGTGATATTATTTTTCAGAATGACAATCATGGTATGATTCTATTCAAAAGTAACAGAGTCGTTCAATATTTAACAAAAGGGATT
>LVBC01000050.1 GCA_001604265.1 Spirochaetales bacterium Spiro_01 | reverse complement strand
CTGCCCGAATGCGATCTGCATCCCAGGCAGGATGGAGCGCTACAGCCAGAAGAGCCGGGAGGTCATGGATATAGTCCGCTCCTTCGCACCAGGTTTTCTCCAGGCGAGCATCGATGAAGCGTACCTCGACATGAGCGGCATGGAGAGGATCTATCCAAAGGCGAATGAGGCGGGACACCTTTTGAAGGAGAGGATCAGGAAGGAGACGGGGCTCACGGTCTCTATCGGCATCGGATCCTCGAGATTCATCGCGAAGATGGCCTCCGACTACAGGAAGCCAGATGGGCTTACAATGGTCCCATACGGCATGGAGACCGAATTCGTCGACGCTATCGGGATAAAGAAGCTGTGGGGCGTCGGCAAGTCGATGCAGGAGGCCCTCGAGAAGCACAGGATCTACACGACAGAGGACCTAAGGAGCTTTTCAGAAGAGAACCTTGCACGCATCTTCGGCCAGAGCGCCGGCCACTACCTCTACCTTGTATCCAGAGGAATCGACCCGGGCATCTACTCCGGAGAGAGCAGGACGCACTCCATCTCGACAGAGAACACCTTCTATCCCGACCTTATCGGACGGGATGCGATAAACACATTCCTTCTCGAGATGAGCCAGGAGGTCATGTTCAGAAGCATGCGCGAGGGCTTCATGCCCCGCACTATCGGTGTGAAGATACGCTACAGCGACTTCTCCACTACCAGCATACAGACCACTCCGAACGAAGGAATCTACTCAGGTCAGGATGTCTACCGCCTGGCAAGGGATATCTTCTACAGGCGCTACAGAGGTGGTGGGATAAGACTGCTCGGTGTCGGCCTCTACTCTCTCTACGAGGGCGACGAGGTCGAGCAGGGAGAGCTCTTTTCGAAGGAGCAGGAGAAGCAGAGAAGACTCGAGAAGACCATCGAGAAGATGAACAGAAGCGGTGCCGATATCAAGAGAGCAAGTATAATGACAAAGAGGAAGCAGTACTTCAGCGAAGAGCAAAGGTGATGACAACGACAATTGCCAGCACTATCCTGTAGACTCCGAAGATTGCAAAGTCGTGCTTCCTGACATAGCCGACCAGCGCCCTTATCGAGACAAGCGATACAGCAAATGCAACGAAGGAGCCGATCGCAAGCAGTCTCCACTCATAGGCTGTGAAGGCCATTCCATGCTTGACAAGCCTCAGAAGCGAGGCTCCGGCCATCACAGGAAGCGCCATGAAGAAGCTGAATTCGGCAGCGGCCGATCTGCCGATTCCGCACACAAGGCCTCCGAGTATAGTGGAGCCAGAGCGGCTTGTGCCTGGAATGAGCGCAAGCATCTGAAAGAGGCCCATCCTGAGTGCATCGCGGTATGTGATATCCTCTACACTCTCCACTCTGACTTCAATCTTCATTCTCTTCTCAAGATAGATATAGAGGACACCGTAGACTGCGAGTGATGCTGAAATCACAAGAGGAGACGAGAGGTGCGAATCTATGATGTCGTCGAGGAGCAGACCTGCAATAGCTGCCGGAATCGATGCGGCAAGCACCTTCGCCCAGAGCACGAACGACTTCCTTCTCTCCTCTCTGCTTCTCTTGAAGGGCCAGAGCTTTTCAAGGTACAGGACGACGACTGCCAGGATGCTTCCAAGCTGGATCACTACCATGAAGACGCTTCTTGCCTCCTTTCCCATCTTGAGACCGACAAGCTCATCGAAGAGAAGAAGGTGGCCAGTCGATGAGATCGGAAGCCACTCCGTGACCCCCTGGATGATTCCGAGCAGTACTGTCTTCAGGTATTCCATAGAGCCTATTCTTATCCATTTTATCCGCTTTGAAAAGCATGACGTAGTTACACGAAGGAAAAATAATAGTATACTCGTTTCCATGTTGCACGTAGTCCTATTCGAACCCGAGATTCCACAGAACACTGGGAACATCGCCAGGACCTGTGCCGCTACTGGAACACACCTCCATCTTGTGAAGCCGCTGGGCTTCAGCATCGATGAGAGGGCCGTGAGGAGAGCGGGTCTGGACTACTGGAAGGATGTGAGGATAAGCACCTGGGAGAGCACTGCCGAGTTTCTTTCAGTGCATGGAAGCGACGAGCTCTATCTCTTCACGACCAAGGCAAGGAGAAGCTATGAGACAGTAGCATATCCACAGGACAGGGATGTATACCTTGTCTTTGGGAAGGAGAGCCGAGGGATCGAGGAGGAGATACTGCTCTGCTACCCCGAACGCTCCGTCCGCATCCCGATGGTGGACGAGACGAGGTCCCTCAATCTTTCCAATAGTGTGGCAATCGGTGTCTATGAGTATTACAGACAGGGTGGCTTCGCCTCTCCATTCAACAAAATGGGAGAGCTCCACAGGCACACCTGGGAGGAGAGTCTATGACCAGTATCAGTATTATAGGATGTGGGAACATGGGAGGTGCGATTGCAAGTGCACTCTGCCAGAATGCAGATTTCAGAGTAACTGTATACGACAGCTACCGCCCCGTCCTCGAGAGCTTCATTTCGGAGCATGGAAGTGCCAGTGCGACCTCCTCTCTCGACGAGGCGCTCGATGTGAGCGATTACATCCTCATTGCAGTAAAGCCACAGGTGCTTCCTTCTCTCTACTCCTCTCTTGAAAAGAGAGCTGGAAAGAAGATCATCAGCATTGCAGCAGGTGTGCCCACAGCCGTCCTCGACAGCAGGATAGGCGCAAGGAACATCGCACGCTTCATGCCGAACATTGCAGCAAAGGTCGGCAAGGCAGTAACTGCAGTCTCCTTCAAGGAGGGCTGTGACGATGACTTCAGAAGGGTCTCCATGAGCGTTGCAGAGGCGATCGGATCTGCCTTCGAGATGGACGAGAAGCTCATCTCCGCCTTCACGGGGCTCTCGGGAAGTGCAATCGCCTTCGTCTTCGAGTTCATCCACGCAATGGCAATGGGAGGGACCGAGGCCGGAATCCCCTACAGCACCTCTGTCGAGATCGCACGCGATACACTCATAAGCGCATGTGCACTCCAGAAGGAGACCGGAAAGAACCCGGTCGAGCTCATGAGCCAGGTCTGCTCCGCTGCAGGCACGACCATAATGGGAATGGATGCCCTCTACCAGGGGGGCTTTGACGGTGCAGTCGTCAATGCAGTAACATCAAGCTATAGAAAGAGCGCAGAGTTCGAAAGAGCTGCACTCGAATCGATAAGGAAGTAACAGGAAAAATGATCGACATTAGGGAATTGAGAACACGATACGATGAGATCAAGGCCAACATCCAGAACAGATGGATGAATGTGGACCTGGACAAGATCATCGCAGACCAGGACAAGAGAGCTGAGCTATTGCACGATATCGAGGATCTCAGAGCAAGAAGGAACGAGAATGCAAAGAAGATGAAGGGCAAGATGGAGGCAGATGTCCGCCAGGCTCTCATAGCCGAGGGAAAGGCCCTCAAGGACGAGCTTGCCTCGAAGGAAGCGCTCTTTTCCGAGATCGATGCCCTCTTCAACGAGGAAGCAAGGACAATTCCGAACTACGCACACCCAGAAGCACCGATCGGCAAGGAGGACAAGGACTCTCTTGCAATCAAGTTCCATGGCGAGCCGAAGAGGTTCCCATTCAAGCCAAAGGACCATGTCCAGCTCGGTGAGGCCCTGGACATCCTCGACTTCGAATCCGGTGCCAAGGTCGCAGGCCAGAAGTTCTACTATGTGAAGAACAAGGCCGTAATCCTCCAGATGGCAATGGAAAGATATGCAATGGACATCGTCTTGAAGCACGGCTTCACTCCATTCATCACTCCAGATATCGCCAAGGAGGAGATTCTCCAGGGCATCGGCTTCAATCCAAGAGGTGCAGAATCCAACATCTACACAATCGAGGGAACAGGCACCTGCCTTGTAGGAACTGCAGAGATCACACTCGGTGGCTACTACCAGAACACGATCCTGGACAAGAAGGACCTTCCGATCAAGATGACCGGCCTTTCGCACTGCTTCAGAAGGGAAGCAGGTGGCGCAGGACAGTACTCCAAGGGCCTTTACAGAGTCCATCAGTTCTCCAAGCTGGAGATGTTCATCTACTGTCTTCCAGAGCAGAGCGACGATTTCCATAAGCAGCTGCTTGCAATCGAGGAGGAGATCTTCTCCGGTCTCGGTCTTGCATATCGCGTTGTGGATACTGCGACCGGCGATCTCGGCGCTCCTGCCTACAGGAAGTTCGATATCGAGGCGTGGATGCCAGGCAGAGGTGAAGGTGGCGAGTATGGCGAGGTCACATCGACCAGCAACTGTACCGACTACCAGGCCAGGAGCCTCAACATCCGCTACAGGGACGACGATGGAAAGATCAGGTTCGTCCACATGCTCAATGGTACGGCAATGGCACTCTCCAGGGCCATGGTCGCACTCATCGAGAACTATCAGAACGAGGATGGCTCTATAACCATCCCAGAGGCCCTCGTGAAGTACACGGGCTTCGATAGAATCGAGAAGTAAGAGAGGTAAAGCCTATGGTCTCGGCACTGGTAACCGATTTCTATGAACTTACAATGATGCAGGGGTACTTTCTCAAGGACCACAATCCGAGAGTAGTCTTCGACATGTTCTACAGGACAAACCCCTTCCAGGGTGGATACACTGTGTTCACAGGTATCGAGGAGCTGATCGACGAGCTCGAGGAGTTCAGATTCAGCAGTGAGGATATCGAGTATCTCAGGAGCCTGAAGATGTTCGATGAGAGGTTCCTCTCATACCTCTCGTCATACCGCTTCAGCGGTGACATCTACGCCTTCGACGAGGGAATGACAGCATTCCCCGGAGAGCCACTTGTCAGGGTCGAGACCGGACTTTGCGACGCACAGCTCATCGAGAGCTTCCTTCTCAACAAGATAAACTTCCAGACACTTATCGCCACGAAGGCGAACCGCATGGTCTATGCGACCCGCGGCAAGGGTGCGATAATGGAGTTCGGCCTCAGAAGGGCCCAGGGACCGGACGGCGGACACTCTGCGGCCAGAGCCTCCTTCATCGGTGGCACAAAGGTCACAAGCGACACCTTCGCAGGCAAGAAGTACGGCATCCCTGTCGCCGGTACCATGGCACACTCCTGGATCATGAGCTTCGACAACGAGGTCGAGGCCTTCAGGGCCTTTGCCGAGCTCTACCCTACCAATGCAGTCTTCCTGATCGACACCTACGACACGCTCGGATCGGGCATCGATGCTGCCATCAAGGTCGGCCTCGAGCAGAAGCAGAAGGGCCTGAAGATCGGCGTGAGGATCGACTCCGGCGACCTTTCATACCTTCCTCGCGAGATCAGGGCAAGACTCGACAGAGCAGGACTTGAGGATGCAACGATCTGCGTCTCCAACGATCTTACGGAGGAGATCGTCCAGACCCTCGTCTCCGATGGAGTTCCAATCGACAGCTGGGGAATCGGCACTCACCTTGTAACAGGTGGCTCGCAGGCCTCGCTCAACGGTGTCTACAAGATGTCTGCAAGGACACTTCCAGATGGTACACTGGAGCCTGTCATGAAGGTCTCCAACTCCTTCGAGAAGACCACGAACCCAGGCAGGAAGCAGGTATACCGCTTCTACGATGCCGAGGGCAGCATGCTGGCAGACCTGATCTGCCTGGATGATGAAGAGGTAAGAATCGGAGAGAACCACACCTTCTACCACCCATTCAGTCTCGGCGACTTCTTCGTGATGAAGGGAAAGAACTACAGAACTATAAGACCTCTCCTTTCAAAGAAGATGGAGAATGGGCACAGATGCTCCGAAAAAAGGGATATCAGAGAGATCCAGGCCTCTGTCGAGAGGAACATGAATACTCTGCATAGGAGCTACAAGCGCCAGATCAACCCACATATCTACAAGGTCTCGCTTTCAGAGAATCTAAAGAACCTCAAGTTCAACCTGCTTCTGAAGACAAGAGAAGAGGAGAGACAGGAGAGAGGTGAATGATGGATATGCCGGAGGTGACTCCGGCATTCCTTTTCAAAGGAGAGCGCATGGTCAGGAAGGTATTGAAGGGAGAAGGAATATTCTGCAGGGCCGTAGAGGCGACCAGGGAGGATATCTCCATTGCAAGGGACCTTCTCGATACGCTCAAGGCGAACTCTTCCATCTGTGTCGGCATGGCCGCCAATATGATCGGCTTCAACAAGAGGATAATAGCAATTTCACTCGGCCCTCTTTATCTTGCAATGCTCAATCCGAAGCTTGTTGCTGCAAAGAATGCCTATACTGCAGAAGAGGGCTGTCTCTCTCTTGAAGGGAAGAGGCGCTGCGAGAGATTCGAGGATATCGAAGTCGAGTTCATGGACATGACGTTCAGGCGTCATAGACAGAGGTTCTCGGGTCTTTCTGCCGAGATAATCCAACATGAGATGGACCATCTGGAAGGAAAGGTCATCTAGTAGCCAAGCAGTGCATCGCTGATGGCAGCTGCCATCCTCTGCTGCCAGGATCCATCCCCAAGCCTTCCATTCTCATCCTCGTTGGATATGAAGCCGAGCTCGATCAGGATGCTGGGCATCCAGGTGCAGTTCAGCACATACAGGTCCCCCTTCTTCACTCCCCTTATCCTCGCAAGGGGAAAGCTTCTCTGCACACTGGAAACGACAGAGTCTGCAACCCGTCTGGAGACCAGGTCCTTGTAGCGGTTCAGCTGGCTCGGTGTGTAGGATGCGTACTTTGAAAGCAGTATTGGATTCGTGACCTTTGAAAGCATCGGAATGAGCTTCTTCTCATCCTTGACGAAGACCTCGAAGCCGGATGCGTCACTATTCTGGGCCGAATTGACGTGTATCGATACGAATAGAGGATAGCCACTCTTCTCGAAGGTGGCAGAGTTGGCAACATCGCACCTTGTGCCAAGCTCCAGGAATCTGTCGTCACTGCGGGTCAGCACAGCACTCCTTCCTGCCTTTTCAAGGTTCTCTGCAACGAGCAGCGAGACTGCCAGATTTATATCCTTCTCGTTTTTTCCAAAACCCTGGGCTCCCGGGTCCTTTCCACCGTGGCCCGGGTCTATGACGAAAAGAGATACTCCACCCGAATATGGGTTTGCAAAGAGAGAAGAGAGTGAAAACAGGAGGATGGCAAGCAGAAGTGCCCTTCTATTCATTGCCAATATCCCCGTTCGGCCAATCCTTCATGAGAGTAAAGAAATCAGTCTTCTGGAGCATGACCTGCTTGGTCTTGACCTCCGTCTTGAAGAGCTCCCTGTCGACGTAGGGCTTCCACTTCTGCACCAGGTTCTTTCCAGCTATGCGCTGAATCGAAAGGGCCCTGGTATAGCACCTGTTCATGCCATCGCACTCACTGGTGTCCTCTATGATCGAGTGCTTCTCGAAGAAGCGGAAGGCAAGGTCTCCGATCGTGAAGACAGGGTTTCCGAAGAGGTTGCAGCGGATTCCGTAGTCCATGACCTGCCAGTACTCGCCTAGAATCTCCTCATCGAAGCCCCTCATGCGCTGGAAGAGTGCCCTGTCGTAGAGACCGAGACCCATCAGGGGATAGAGGTTGGGATGTAGGATTCCAGAGTCCTGGGGAGGTGGGAACGAGAGCGGTCTGAGCTCTCTGCCGCTCAGGAACGGGACCCTCAGAGAGGGAAGAGTCTCCATGTTCTGATTGAAGAAGACCGGTGTTATGGCAGCAGGCCTGTTCACATCCTCCATGGCACGGAATATCTTCTCGCCATCGAAGCTGACAAGCTGGGTATCGGACCTGACGACCATGAAGTAGGAGGCGTATGAGACATTCGCGATCGCGTTGATCTGCTCGCCTACGCTTGTAAGGTTCTTGAAGAGGATGAAGGTCGCATCGGGATACTTCTCGCCGAGGTTGAACTGCTCGAACCTCTCCTGGAGCGTGACCACATGCAGGGAGAAGTTGAGATTCTCAAGATACCAGTCGATACAGGCAGTGAGATCCTCTACCTCTGCAACATCGAGGATGGCGATTGCCAGCTGCTGCTGACGATACAGGGATGACATCCTCATTCCCATATCCTGTCTTCTCTGTACTGTCCTATAGCGATTGAGCATCTGTTAAAACCAAGTCCTCCGGCCTGAATAGACAATCGATGTGAGCCCTTGAGACCGCCTTTGCCGCCTCCTGTGTACTGAGACCCTTCATTAGTGCAATGTCCGTGCTGTTGAAGTACGGTACCGCCTTGGCGAATACCTTGCCATCAGTGTCCATTATAGCAACAACATCGCCAGCTTCAAAGACCCCAACGACACCAACCACACCGGAAGGCAGCAGACTTTTCTTTGCTTTGAGGGCCTTGACGGCACCACTGTCGACCATTATCGAGCCGACGTGGGAGTTGTTGATGATCCACCTCTGGCGCTGAGTGAGCTTCTTCTCCGGGTGGATGTAGGTTCCGACCTTCTCGCCTTCAAGGATCCTGATGAGCGAGTCCCTCTCGTAGCCGGATGCGATTACAGTGCCGCACAGCGCCATTGAGGCGATCTGGGCCGCCATGAGCTTGGTCCTCATGCCTCCTGTCGAGAAGGTGGAGCCTGCGCCCTTTGCGTAGCTCATTATCTCCCTGTCGACATGCTCGATCTCATCTATGAAGACGGCATTCGCATCGCTTTTCGGATTGGCTGTGTAGACACCGTCGATGTCGGTCAGGAGAATCAGCAGATCGGCATCTATCTTCGATGCGATCATGGCGCTCATCCTGTCGTTGTCACCGAATATCTCGCCTATCTCGTTCGTATTGGCAACTACATCATTCTCGTTGAAGACAGGGACCACTCCCAGGGCAAGCAGTGTGGAGACACTGGCCCTCAGGTTGTTGTAGGTCGTCCTGTTGTTGAGGTCCCTTCTGGTGAGAAGCACCTGGGCGCAGATGATATCGTAGATTCCAAAGGCCTTGCGGTAGTAGCTCATCAGGATAGGGTTCCCGATTGCGGCGCACGCCTGCCTCAGTGGGTTGTAGGCGATCTTCTTTCCATGTCCGAGCTCCTTGGCTCCAAGCCCTACGGCCCCTGAAGAGACGAGTATCACCTGATAGCCCTTGCTTCTCAGTGCGGCAATCTGCCTGCAGAGGTCTACTACCCTTGCCTCGTCTATTCCATTGTCCCTGGTTATGAGATTCGTGCCTACCTTGACCACGATCTTCTTGATCTCTGAGAAGTCTCTCATATCTCGAGCTCCTTGTGGAGGAACCTCCTGGCTCCCTTTCCACTGTATGAGGCGACGATCTGACCGGATCCGGAGAGCTGCCACTTCGTCGTGGTGAGCCCCTCGAGGCCTACAGGGCCGCGTGCATGTATCTTGCTTGTTGAGATGCCGACCTCGGCTCCGAGGCCGAATCTGAAGCCATCTGCAAAGCGTGTGGATGCGTTCGCAAAGACATCGGCAGAATCCACCTCCCTGAAAAAGCGGAGTATCTTCTCCCTGTTCTCAGTGACGATGGCATCCGTATGGTGCGAGGAGTGATTTCCTATGTGCTCGATCGCTTCATCTATCGAGCCGACGACCTTTATGGCAAGCTCAAGGGCAAGGTACTCTGTATCGAAGTCCTCTTCAGTTGCCGGAATGCACTCGATATAATCTGCAGTCTCTCTGTCGCCATGGATGATGACACCGTATCTGTCCAGCGAGGCCTTGAATGCAGGAAGGAAATCCTTTGCTATCTTCCTTGAAACGAGGATTGTCTCTGCGGCATTGCAGGCGGCCGGATACTGTACCTTCGCATCGGTCGCGACAGTGACGGCCTTCTCGAGGTCTGCTTCATCATCGATGTAGACTGCACAGATTCCATC
>LVBC01000049.1 GCA_001604265.1 Spirochaetales bacterium Spiro_01 | reverse complement strand
GGAGGAGAGAAGACTCCTTGAAGAGGAGTGCTGACCCATTATTCAGACTTTTGTCTAATGCCATTATTTTAAATCTAGGCTATAACTATCTCTATGGACAACATAATAGGAAGATCCGTTGAAAGGGTAGATGCTGAGCTCAAGGCCCGCGGAAGGGCAATGTACAGCGGCGACTACCATATGGAGAACATGCTGGAGTGTGTTCTTGTCAGAGCCAGGGAGGCCCATGCCAGGCTCATATCCGTGGATGTACCACACCTGCCGGAGGGCTGCTTCTGCTTCACTGCGCGGAACCTGCACTCCAATCTGATTCCGAGCGTCATGAACGACCAGCCAGTCTTTGCTTCGGAGCACATCCGCTACTATGGAGAGCCTGTGGCCATGATCGCAAGCCCATCGCTCGCGCTTTCAAGAAAGCTTGCATCCCAGGTCAGGATCGTGCTCGAGAAGCTCGAGATCGTCGACGACTGGGACAGAGCGCTGGACGATAATGCTCCAAGGCTCTTCGAGAAGGGCAATCTCTGCTCGGAATTCCACAGCAGCAAGGGGGATGTCGAGAGGGGCTTCGAAGAGAGCGACATAGTCTACGAGGAGACCTTCAGAATGCCGATGCAGTGCCACGGCTTCATGGAGAACGAGGCCTCCTTCACATATATCGATGAGAAGGGGCGCCTTTCTCTCATCGCATCCACACAGAATGCCTGGCAGGATAAGCACACGATAGTCTCTGTTCTCGGCCTGGACGAGGACAAGGTCACAAGTCGCGCAGGCTGTGTCGGAGGTGCCTTCGGTGGAAAGGACGGGAACACAAGCCAGATCTATGCAGCAATTGCGACCCACTTCACAGGTCGCCCTGCAAGGATAGTCTTCACAAGAGAGGAGAACATCCGCTATGGCATGAAGAGACATCCCGGAATCGTCAAGGTCAAGGTCGGCTTCAGAAACGATGGAAGGCTTGTTGCCCTGAAGGGTTACATGTGCCTGGATACTGGTGCCTATGCCATCCTCGGCCCTGCAGTTCTCGGCCTTGGCCTCGAGCACATGAGTGGCCCCTATCTGATACCTTCAGTGAAGCTGGATGGACATCTGGTATATACGAACCACGCACCTGCATCTGCAATGAGAGGCTTCGGTGCACCGCAGAGCGCAATAGGAATCGAGACCTTCCTCAACAGGGCCGCCAGAGAGCTTGGAATGGACCCTCTGGAGATAAGGAAGATAAATGCGATACACCGAGGAGAAGAGGGAAGCATGGGTGGTGTGATGGAGCACTGCACCGACTTCGACAGGGCCCTTGAGCTCTTTGGCAAGAGTGCCTTCTATGATGAGATGAAGAACCACCCTGAGGAGGGCTTTGGATACGGTATCGCTGCCGGCATGATGAGCAGTGGAATGGGAAAGAACGTCCCGGATGACTGCTACTGTGCCGTAGAAAGGTTGGATGATGACCACTACAGGGTATCGACCAGCCTTGTCGATATCGGGCAGGGAAGCCAGACTGCACTTGCAATGATCGCAGCTGAGGCACTCGAGGTCCCATTCGAGAATATCGATATGGTCATGGGAATTACCGAGAATCAGGGCAACAGCGGCTCGACTGCGGCCAGCAGAAGCACCTTCGTTGCCGGAAATGCGATTCTCAGGGCAGTAGCCCGGCTGAAGGAGAACGGTTCGAGAAGAGAGGAGTCGAAGTACTCCTTCCCAGAGGTTTCCGGCAAGGGCGTTCACGCCTTCTTCTCATTCATGGTCCAGGGTGTGAAGCTTAAAGTCGACCGCGATACTGGCGAGATTTCTCTTGTAAACTTCTACAATGTGACAGAGACAGGAAAGGTCATAAATCCGACGATGCTTTCAGGTCAGGCCTTCGGAGGAATTGTGATGTCCTCAGGCTACGCTCTATCGGAGGAGATAAGATACAGAAATGGAATCTCGATGGAGAACAGCCTCAACAGCTATGTGATGCCGACGGCCCTGGATGCACCGCACCTGGAGAATGAGAATGTGGATGCCTATGACGAGCAGGGGCCTTTCGGAGCGAAGGGTGTTGCAGAGTGCTCGACTGTGGCGACTGCACCTGCAATAGTTGCAGCTGTGAACCAGCTCTATCCGGATATAAGTATAACGAAGCTGCCTATCGACCGGGAGCAGCTTGTAAGGAGGAGCTAGTATGGATTTCAGACTTCATTACCCGACTACCATAGCTGAGGCTGTCGCAGCTAGAAGAAGCACAGGTGGCTCCTATCTCTGTGGCGGTACAGTACTGCTTGTCGACCACTACAATGGAAAGCGAATTGCACAGGACCTTGTCAGTCTCGAGAGGATAGAGGAGCTGCACAGAATAGATGAGGATGAGGAGACAATCAGCATTGGCTCTGCCTGCTCCTTTTCCCAGATAGAGAAGCACCCTGCTGTGAAGAGATACCTTGGTGCACTCTATCTTTCTGCAAGGGAGATAGGAGGTCCACAGATAAGGAACAGGGGCTCGATCGGAGGAAACTACGCCTCGGCATCGCCTGCCTCCGATATGATCGCACCGATACTCGTACTCGATCCCGAGATCGTCATGGAGGATGACCTCATTGTCCGCTTTGTCTTCAGAAAGGACGAGAAGGTCAGATCTGCTTTCAGGAAGGTCGGAAAGAGAACTGCCCTGGCAGTCTCCTCTGTGAGCATTGCAGTCTCGAATCGTGATGGAGTTTATCGTGTAGCTGTAGGCTCCTGCGCTCCGAAGGTAGTCCTGTGCAGCAGGACATCGGAGGTGCTTTCAAGAGGCGAAGGAATCGAGAGGGCCAAGGATACTCTGATGGGTGAGATATCTCCAATAGATGACAGATGGGGGAGTGCCGAATACAGGAGAGCTGTAGTTCGCAATCTCCTCGAGAGACTTGTAGAGGAGGTTTCAAGATGAGCCAGAAGCTTGTTTGTACTGTAAATGGCAAAAGGTTCGAGGGGCTTGTAGAGGATGACATGACACTGCTCCACTTCCTCAGGGAGGTACTGCACCTCACAGGAACGAAGGAGGGCTGTGGAGAGGGAGATTGCGGAGCCTGCACGGTCCTTGTCGATGGGATTTCGGTCAACAGCTGCCTGTACCTAGCACTCTCGGCAAATGGCCGCAGGATAACCACGATCGAGGGAATCGAGGAAAATGGCGAACTTTCAAGACTGCAGAAGGCATTCATAAGGCACGGTGCGATCCAATGCGGCTTCTGCTCTCCCGGGATGATAATGTCGGCCTATGCACTGCTTGCCGAGAATCCTGACCCTACCGAGGAGGAGATAAGAAGGGCGATAAGTGGAAACATATGCCGCTGTACTGGCTACCAGCAGATAGTGGATGCGATCAGAGATGCGGCAGACAATTCGACACATATGGCATGAACTGTATATCAGATGTGGATGTGACAGCGAATTGAAGAATACGGCTCAAATACTTTCTTATTTTTCTCATTGTCTTCTTTTGTGATTGAAACGACTGCAAAAAACGAACTAAAAAGGTTCTATAAAGTTAATGTCGGAGGTCCGAACATGAAAAGAATTGTTTCAATCGTGCTTGTCATGGCACTTGTAATCACTGCTGTTTTCGCAGCTGGTTCATCTGAAAGCTCAGCTCCAGCAGCTGCAAAGAAGCTCAAGGTCGCTCTCATCCTTCCTGGCAAGAGCGATGATGTATCCTTCAACCAGGCAATGTACAGAGGTATGAAGGAGTATGAGGCAAAGCACTCTGACGAGATCGAGCTCAGAGTTGTCGAGGGCGTATACGATGTTGCCGATATCGAGCCGGCCCTGATCGAATATGCAGACAACGGCTACGATGTCGTCATCGGTCACGGTTTCCAGTTCTCCGACCCTGTAAAGAAGGTCGCTGCAATGTATGAGAAGGTCGCATTCCTCCTCGGCTGCGGTATGTACGATGCTGCCAACATGACCAGATACGATGTACAGCTCGAGGCTGGTGGATACCTGATGGGCGTCACAGCAGCTCTCGCCTCCAAGACCGGAAAGGTCGGTGTCATCGGTGGCGGTATGGGCTCTGAGATCACACGTGGTCACGAAGGCTTCAAGGCCGGTGCAAAGTCCGTCAATGCGAACATCGACATCCAGGAGGTCTACACTGGCGACTGGAACGATACAGCAGGCGCCTACGAAGCTGCAGTCGGCATGTACGACAGTGGCGTAGATGTGATCTGGCACTCCGGTGACGGTATCGGTCTTGGTGTTGTCAATGCTGCCAAGGAGAAGAACCAGTACGTTCTCGGCAACGTAGAGGATCAGCGTTCACTCGCTCCACAGAACGTTCTCTCCGGTCTCCAGTATGAGTGGGCAAACGCTCTCGAGACGATCTTCGGTACCATCAAGGACGGTTCCTTCTTCAAGGAGGGAAAGGAGGCCTGCATCATGATCAACGTCGAGAATGGTGGCCTTTCGATGACCAGCATCAACGACCCAAAGGGATATCTCGACGATGCAGCAAAGGCAAAGATCGCAGAAGTACTCGACAAGCTCGGTAAGAACGAGATTGCTCTTCCTCAGGTCTGAGACAGTCAATTTGCATAGGGAGAAAGCGGCTTCGTTCAACGGGCCGCTTTCTGTCATAATCTAGAGAACTTTCCGGAGGTTTTCATTTGGATAATCTGGTTGTCGAGATGAAGGGCATCACAAAGGTCTTCGGTGGCGTTGCCGCCAACGACAGGGTGGACTTCGCTCTCAGAGAAAGGTCCATTCATGGCCTGCTTGGCGAGAATGGAGCTGGCAAGACGACACTTATGAATGTCCTTTATGGACTATACAGGCCCGAAGAGGGCGAGATATTCATAAACGGCAGAAAGGCGCACATAAACTCCCCGCTTGAAGCGATCGGGCTTGGAATCGGCATGGTCCACCAGCACTTCATGCTCTGCCGACCGCTGACTGTTGTCGAGAATGTAATGCTTGGAAAGAGGTCCAGAAGGGGAATCCTGCTGGATACGAAGGAGACAGCTTCAGAGCTCTCTGCACTCTCGGAGAAGTACCACATGGGAGTCGATCCCTACAGCAGGGTATGGCAGCTTTCTATCGGAGAGCAGCAGAGGGTCGAGATACTCACACAGCTCTACATGGGCTGCGACATACTGATTCTCGATGAGCCAACTGCAGTACTCACTCCTCAGGAGACCGAGGAGTTCTTCCGGACATTGAGAAGAATGAGGGATGATGGCAAGTCCATAATCCTGATAACACATAAACTTGAAGAGATAATATCCATCGTCGATGAGGTAACAGTACTCAGGGATGGAAAGATGATAGGGCACAGGGTCGTCGGAGGAGATGTCTCCACAAGCGACCTTTCCAGGATGATGGTCGGACGCGATGTACTCTTCGACTTCCCAGAGCCGGATACCCAGCCGGGCGAAGTGAAGCTCAGCCTGAAAGGAATCTTTGCAAAGAACGACAAGGGTGTCGATGCGCTTTCCGACTTCTCTCTCGATATCAGGAGAGGAGAGGTAGTCGGCCTTGCAGGTGTGGATGGAAATGGCCAGAAGGAGCTCTGCGAGGTGCTCACAGGCATGAGAAGGGTGACCTCGGGCTCGATCCAGTTGGATGGCAAGGACATAACTAACAGAGAACCGGCCTTCTATATCGGACAGAAGATATCCCACATTCCGGAGGACAGGCACTCTACAGGTCTTGCGATCAACTGGTCGCTCGAGAAGAACCTCATTGTAAAGAGACTCGAGGACAGAAGCCTGAAGAGAGGCCCGATAATCTCGACAAGGAAGATAAGAGAGAACTGGGAGAGGGCCAGGTCCTCCTACCAGATAAAGGCAAATGGTGGCTCCGACAGGGCCCGGGCCCTTTCGGGAGGAAACCAGCAGAAGGTCATACTTGCACGCGAGCTCGAGAGCGAGCCTGAAGTGCTCATTGCAAACCAGCCGACGCGAGGTCTGGATGTCGGCGCCTCCGAATATGTGAGAAGCAAGATTCTCCAGGCCAGGAAGAAGGGTACAGCAGTGCTCGTCGTCTCGGCCGACCTCGAAGAGATACTGCAGGTATCCGACCGCATCGCAGTCATCTACGATGGAAGGCTGATGGGCATCCTTCCACGTGGGGCTTCTACAATGGATATCGGTACCCTGATGATGGGTGGGAAGCTCGAGAAGGGAGGTGAAAGATGACACTGAAGGACCGTGATACACTCTCGAATCTGATCAGCACAGTTGCAATGGTCATCCTTGCACTTATCCTGGGAGCCTTCCTCATAATACTCTCCGGCAACGACCCTGTCGAAGCCTATGGTGCGATGATAAAGGGCGCCTTCGGCTCGAAGAACAAGATAAGCGAGCTCTTCGTGAAGCTCATTCCTATTCTTCTCATGGCCTTCGGTGTCTCCATCGCCTACAAGGCACAGCTGTGGAATATAGGTGCAACAGGGCAGTTCCTGATGGGCACGATCGCAACGACCATCGTTGCGCTCTATCTGCCAGGGCCGATTCCCTTCAAGATGGCAGTCTCCTTCGCTGCAGCTGTGGCAGCAGGCTCCCTCTGGGCGGGAATAGCTGCCTTCCTGAAGAACCGCTTCAACGCAAATGAGGTAATAACCACGCTGATGCTGACGCATATAGCAAAGTACTTCCTGATGTACGCAGTTACAGGTCCAAGCGGCTTCCTGCACGACCCGTTCAGCGACCTCACACAGTCCGATGCTATTGATGAGGGAATGCACCTGACAAGGCTGCTTGGGAACATGTACCGCCTCCACTCAGGTATCTTCATCCTCCTCATTGCGATAGTCGCGATGCTCTTCTTCTGGAAGACAACTCTAGGACACAGGATCGACCTGATAGGACAGGGTGAGAAGATCGCGACCTACTCGGGTGTGAATGTGAAGCGCACAGTCATGGTCACGATGCTGATTTCAGGTGCCTTTGCCGGTCTTGCAGGCTGGCTTGAGATCGTTGCGATCCAGTACCGCCTGCAGTCCACCTTCACCGACTATGGCAACATAGCGACCATCATAGCGCTCCTCGGTGCGCTGAACCCTGTAGGTATAATCGCATCTGCCTGCTTCTTCTCTGTACTTCTCTGCGGCGGCTCCTCGATGCAGAGAATGACGAACGTGCCATATTCGGTCGTCGATGTTATCCAGGGCCTGATAATCATACTTATCATCGCAAAGGTCCTCTTCTCATCCAGGGTATTCAGACTGCTGACCTGGCTAGAGAAAAGAATCCACAGAGGGGAGGTCTAGGATGGAAAGCTCATTGATCGTATTCTTCGTAAGTCTGCTTGCCGGCACTGTCCGCCTGGCAACTCCCATTTTGCTTCCGGCCCTTGGACAGATCTACACACAGAGGGCAGGAATCCTGAATCTCGGAACCGAGGGAACGATGCTGATGGGAGCTGTGATGGGCTTCATCACAGCAAGCGTTACCGGATCCCTCTGGCTGGGCATCCTGGCAGGAATTCTTGCCGGAATGGTCTACAGCCTCATAATGGCGTGGCTTTCGGTCACGATGAAGGCAAACCAGGTGATCGCAGGTATCGGCATGAATATCCTTTCGACAGGTCTTGCAGTATACATATACCGCCTTGTCTTCGGCATAAGGTCCCTGCCTCCATCGGTAGATCCATTCAGGACCTTCGAGATTCCGCTCCTCTCATCTCTTCCGATTGTCGGTACAGTGTTCTTCAAGCACAACATCCTTGTCTACCTTACATACATCCTGATTCTGCCACTCTCGTACTTCATCCTCGAGATGACGACCTTCGGCCTGAAGATAAAGGCAGTAGGCGAGAATCCCAGGGCTGCAGACAGCAAGGGTGTAAGCGTTGGCCTTGTAAGATACCTCTCCGTGATAATAGGTGGCGCATATGCAGGTGCTGGCGGTGCCTTCATGACGATCGCATACATGAACACCTTCACCGAGAAGATAATCGGTGGCTTTGGGTTCATCGCAGTATCCGTCGTCATCTTCGCCCGATTCAGGCCAGTTGGTGCACTCTTCGGTGCTCTGATATTCGGTATGGCGCAGGCTCTGCAGCTCCGTCTCCAGGCGCAGGGAATCGGCATTCCAAGCCAGTTCCTGCTGATGCTTCCATACATCATGACGATCGTTGCACTTGTAATCGCCTCGAAGAAGGCCGAGTTCCCAAGCGCATATACGATTCCATACTCCAGGATGGAGAGATGAGAAGAGTTCTTCTCCTGCTTCTTTCCCTGCTCCTTCTCTCTGGCTGTGCGACCAGAAGCGAAGGGCCGGGAATGGAGAGTGCCCTAAGTCGTGCCAACGAGTACAAGGAGGTCTTCAACAGGGGAGGAAAGGATCCTTCTGCGATATACGACTATCTCTCTCTGGATTGCAGGGACAGGATATCGAGAGAGGATTTCATTGCGGCCTACAACAAGGACAGAAGCTATCCATACATAACTCCACTGTATATCTTCGAGCCTGCAGTCGTTCTCAGTGAGGATGGACTTTCCGGTTTTGTCACCTACCAGAGGGCTGCCAGGATAGTAGGCATGACCTGGAAGTGCGATCTCGTCTTCGAGAACGGCAGCTACTACTTCAGGGATTTCGAGTATCTCATCGATGGAAGCTATCTCGAGAAGTTCAAGAATATCCCATACTCGCTCGACTGGTATTACGATCTTTGATATCCAACACGCCTCCATTTCTGTGCTATCATTCACCCTGAGAGGTTCATATGCGCACTGTAGATGAGATGATGACCACTATCAGGACCGGTCTTGGCGAGCTTGAGTGCGATCTCAAGCTGGAGAATGTCAGACTCGTAAACGTCTTTTCAAGAGAGATATACACAACAGACATATACATTAAGGGAAAGAGGATCGTATCGATCGAGCCAGGAATAGACCTCAAGGCGAAGAGCTCTGTCGACTGTCAGGGGCAGTATGCGATCCCGGGCCTGATCGACTCGCATATGCACTTCGAGACGACCATGCTCTCTCCTGAAGCGCTTTCGAACATAATCGTTCCAAGCGGGACGCTTACTCTCTGTGCAGACCTCATGGAGATTGCGAATGTCGCAGGAGATGAGGGACTCAGGGCCATGGTCGGCAATATGGAGAACCTCCCACTGAGACTTCTTCTGGAGGTCCCTTCGAGGGTCCCGACAGCCCCGGGCCTCGAGACGACAGGTGCGATACTTGGACCTGCAGAGGTGAGGCGGATAATGGACTGGCCAGAGTCGATCTCGCTTGGAGAGCTCGACCCTTCGAAGATACTCTTCAAGAAGGAGGAGTACCTCGAGAAGGTGAGCGATACACTCTCGAGAAGGAAGATAGTCAATGGGCACGCAATCGGCAGAATGGGACAGGAGCTCAACGTCTACGCCTCGAGCGGAATCTCGGATGACCATGAGACGGTGACTGCAGAGGAGATGATCGCAAGGCTCAGAGTCGGCCTGAGTGTCTTCATCCGAGAGGGAAGTACTGAAAGGAACCTCGATCGGCTTGTGAAGGGCGCCCTCGAGAACAACTGCAACCTTGACAATATCTGCTTCTGTACAGATGACAAGCATCCGAACGAGATAGCGGAAGAGGGACACATAAACTACAACGTCAGGAGAGCTATCGAGCTTGGAATGGAGCCGATAGACGCAATCAGGCTGGCGACCATAAATGCAGCAAAGCACTTCAGGCTTGAGGATGAGTTCGGTCTCATCGCACCGGGACGCCTTGCCGACATCCTCATCGTTCCTGATATCCAGCAGATGAGGCCAAGCCTCGTCTACTTCGAGGGACGGCTCGTTGCCAGGGATGGAAAGGTCGTGAAGGAGTGCGAGGTTCCAGAGTATCCGGCCTGGATCAAGGACACAGTCCATCTTCGAAAACCCATAACTGCAGAGAGCTTCCGCCTGAGGTCGAAGAAGAGCTCGGGCACTACAGAGATAAGGGTCATCGATATGATAGACAGGCAGATCATAAACAGACAGCTTGTCCACACTGTTCCTGTGAAGGATGGCTTCATAGAGAGGGACCTTTCGGACGATGTACTGAAGCTTGCCATCGTTGAAAGGTACGGAAAGAGTGGAGATGTAGGTGTCGGCTTCGTCAGGGGCTTCAGACTCTCCTCAGGCGCACTTGCCTTCTCGACAAGCCATGACCACCACAATATCGTAGTGATCGGGGCCGATGATGAATCGATGGCAACTGCAGTGTGCGAGGTTGCAAGACTCCACGGAGGCTGCTCGGTCGCCAGAGGAAAGGAGGTCCTGGGCTCGATGGCACTCGTCATCGGAGGGCTTATGAGCGACAGGAGGGCAGAGGAGGTCATGGCGGAGATATCCAGACTCAACAGTCTCGCCCAGAGCTTGGGCTGTCCGATGTCGGCACCCTTCATGGCCCTGAGCTTCATATCGCTTCCGACAGTCCCGGAGCTCGGTCTGACCGACAAGGGACTTATCGATGTGCTTTCCCACAGGATAATCGACGTCGAGCTTTGATCACCTTACAAGGTTCTTCTCAAGTGTTTCGTCGATGTAGCGTTTCTGCTCCTCATCGAGAGTGCCAAATGGCCTTCTTGCGATTCCGACATCTATTCCCTGCTGGCAGACAACGTACTTCACGGCAGGGATGAGGCCTACTCTGCAGAAGGCTTCCATTATCGTGTTCGCTCTGTGCTGCAGCTCCCTTGCTTCATCTATCCTTCCCTCGTTGAAGGCGTTGTATATCTTCAGATAGTGGACAAGCATGCAGTTGAAGGTCGAGCCTATCGAGCCGTGCGCGCCAAGAGCGAGACCTGCGACCATGGTCTCGTCGAAGCCATTGAAGATTGTCAGCTTCTCGTTGAGGCTGATGAATCTCTCCATCTGGTAGACTACCTGGTTCGTATGCTTTACACCCTCTATTGCAGCTGAAGTGAAGAGCTTGCGATAGACAGGATCTGCAAGGTCGAACTCCTTCTTCGTGTTGCCTGGGAAGTTGTAGACTATCACAGGCATGTCGACAGCCTTCGAGATGTCATAGTAGTAGGAGGCTATCTCAGTCGATGAGAAGCCGTAGTAGAGTGGTGCTGTTGCAGAGATGTGGGCAAAGCCGAGAGCCTTTGCCGCCTTTGCGAACTCTATCGCCTCCCTCGTGCTGATTGCACCAACGTGCGCAATGAGGTCTGTCCTGTTTTTGAACGCAGAGGCAGTCTCGAAGGTCGCGATCCTCTCCTCGTGGGAGAGCAGGAAGCACTCTGCAGAGGATCCTCCGATGAAGAAGCCCGAAGCGCCCTCTGAGAGATTCCTCTCCATCAGAGCCTCGAGCGCAGAGGCGTTGTAGTTTCCATCCCTATCAAATGGTGTGAGCGATGCTACATATACGCCCTTCATATTTCTGTTCATTCCTTATTCTCTCCTTCTCTGACTTCCTTCAGGTGCTTGTCCAGGTATACCTTGTGGCAGACAGCTATGATCATGTTCCTGAGCAACAGCTTCCTGCTGTTCATATCCTCTTCATCCCTCTTGTCCTTCAGTCCGAAGACGAAGGCAAGTGTATTGGACAGCTCCCTTCTGAAGTACTCGTATGCATCACGGGTAGGGTAGCTGTCCTGCTGCAGCGAGAGCATCAGCTGTATATCGTCGAGCGACATCACGGTCTTTGCAACTGCGATGAAGATAAGTGTTGCGACCTGCTCCCTGTAGTACTGCTTCTTCACAGGGTTCGGAATTATCCTCTTCTTCACATAGTTGCTGATCATGGAGCCTGTGAGCGTCTCCTCTCCAAGTGAGTCCATGAATGGCGTGATGTACTTGACTACCTGCTCCAGAAAGAGGCCGACATCCGGTATCATCTCGTATTCCGGCAGTGAGAAGTCGTTTATCTCCTGCTGTATTTTCGTCATGTTCATGGATAACAGAGTAATCTGTTTCTGTGGATTTGTTAACAAGTTTCTGAAAAACTCTTGACAAGGTTACTTGATATTAGAATACTATAATCAGTTTTTGAAAAACCGATTAAAAGGAGTCGTAAAACTAAATGATGGCGACCATGACAGTAATACCAAGAAGACAGCTGTATATCAAGGATCCAATGTCGGCATTGACCCACTTCATCGGCTTTGTCGCTGCACTGACGGCAACTCCCTTCCTTATGATGAAGAAGGCAGCTGCAGGCTACAGCGGTCTGACGCTCTTCTCATTCTTCGTCTTCTGCCTTGGGATGATGCTTTTATATGCAGCAAGCACCTGCTACCACACCTTCGGAGGCAGGAAGCAACAGGATGACCTTGTGCTGAAGAGAGTCGACCACATGATGATCTTCGCTCTGATCGCAGGAACCTACACTCCGATCTGCATGACCATACTGAAAGACACCTCGGTTGGAATTCCCCTGCTTGTCGCAGTCTGGTCCATCGGAATCGTCGGAATGTTCTTCAAGCTGTTCTGGGTCACCTGTCCGAAGATCGTCTCCTCTGTGATGTACATCGCAATGGGCTGGGTCTGCGTCTTTGCCTTCCCTGTGATCTTCCGCGTGATGAGCCTGGAGAGCATCATGTACCTCTTCTGGGGTGGTGTGGTCTATACAGCGGGCGGTGTCATATACGCCTTCAAGAGCAGGAAGTTCAACGAGAGGCATCCGTACTTCGGCTCCCATGAGATATTCCACTGCTTCGTGCTGGGTGGAAATCTTCTCCAGTTCATCTTCGTCTACAGGTTCCTATAAATACAATTTGCTGATACTCTCCATCATATGAAAGGGATAGAGAGTGTCGTTATCATAGGGATGGGCGCCCTTGGCGTCATGTATGGAGACTTCCTCCTTGAAAAGGGTGTGGAGGTCTCCTTTCTTGTCGACAGGAAAAGAGTGGAAAGATACTCCTCCCAGGTCACCAGGGCCAATGGCAGAGAGAGGCGCTTCAGACTTCTTTCAGCAGATGAGAAGCAGGAGAGTGCAGACCTTGTCATCTTCGCAGTCAAGGGAACGGACCTCGATGAGGCTGTAATGGAGGCAAGAAGCGTTGTGGGCCCCGGCACAGTGCTGCTTTCTGTG
>LVBC01000048.1 GCA_001604265.1 Spirochaetales bacterium Spiro_01 | reverse complement strand
CTCCACCAGTCTTGGCTGGGACAACGAGAGTGATAGATCTCTCTGGATAGTTGTCTGCTGCGCCTTCGGCAGCTCCGTTGGCGAATACCATACCTGTTACGGCGAGCATCAGAACTAAAGCAATAAGTACTTTCTTCATTCTAATTACTTCTCCTTTTAAAGAATTTCCTTGTTTTCTATTGGCATAGCCCTTTCACTTCTGGGACAAATGATGCCATCTCCCAGATAAGATACTGGAGCTCTGAACCCGTGTTCATTATCGTGATTCCATCCTCGAGACACCTCTGTGCAGCCTCTGTCGTATAGCTCTGGCCACAGAGCGCCTTTCCGGCCTTCTTCACCTTCTCTCTGATCAGCTGGATGATCTTCTTCACCTCCGGGTGGTCCACCTGACCTGCATAGCCATAGGAGGCCGAGATGTCGGAAGGTCCGATCGAGATGTAGTCGATCTCGGGAATGGAGAGAATCTTGTCCAGATCGTCTACTCCACTCTTCGATTCGATCATCACAGCTATGATCACATGTGCATTTGCGTAGGCACTTGCCTCCCTTGGATTCCTCTCATAGCCGAAGAGATTTCCAGCTGTGATCGGACAGAAGCCTCTTTCTCCGACAGGACCATAGGTTGCGGCCCTGACGACTCTCAGTGCCTCCTCGTAGGAGTCGATGATAGGAGCTACGATGCCGTCTGCGCCCATATCGAGTGCCCTTCCGATATATGCCCTGTTCTTGTCGGGAAGCCTCAGAAGGACCTTTCCACCCCTTGCGTGGACCGCTCTGATCATATTGACGATATCCCTGTCGCTGTATGCGAAGTGCTCGTTGTCGAGTACGATCAGATCGGAGCCGGTCATCACTGCAATCTCTGCAACTGCAGTCTCAGGCATCCTGATATAGGGAAGGAGGATAGGCTCGAAGGAGCGTATTCTCTCCTTGATATGGTTCGAGGTGGTTGCCACACCCTCTCTTGCAATCATTGCCCTGGCCTCGTCGTTGTGGCGCCTGAAGGCCCTGGTGACAAGCTGGAGGTCGGAGTCGAGGAAGAAGAAGAGGTCTCCTCTCTCGAGTGCCTTTCTTGCATCCTCTGCACTGTGGACCATTGCCTCGCAGGCAATGCCCCTGGCCTTTGCCTTGGAATAGACAAGCTCTGTAGCTTCCTTCACATCATCGCTGTAGACACCTGGGTGTCCGAAGGAGCCGGAGAGGTCCGATGGTCCTACAGCCACAACATCGATTCCCTCGACAGAGAGGATCTCGTCGATATTCTCGACTCCCCTCTTCGATTCGATCATGATGGTGACGAGAATCCTGTCGTTGATGCTTCTGTAGTACTCTGCAGTGTCGAGCCTGACACCATAGTCTGCTCCCCTTGTAATAGGGCAGCAGCCCCTTCTTCCTCTTGGAGCGTACTTTGCTGCATCGACGGCCATCTGGGCCTCTTCCCTTGTCTCTACATTTGCGATATAGAGTCCATCAAGACCCATGTCGAGATATCTGTAGTAGGATTCGAAGTGCTTTCTCGATGGTCTGATATAGCACTCTCCACCGACCTTATGCACTGCACGTGCGATATTGATGATATCATCGTCGTCGAATGGATAGTGCTCGCAGTCGATTATGACAGCATCGTAGCCGCCCTTGACCATCACCTCGGCAAAGATCGGGGACTTGAACCTTGTCATTGCAGAAAGCACCGGCTTTCCTGATCTGAGCTTCTCCTTTACAGTACTTGAATACTTCATGCCTCGACCTCCTCTATCACCTTCCTGATATCGGAAACGTGCTTGTCAAAGCCCCAGATCATGTACTGCAGATCGGAGCCGATGTTGAGGATGTTCTTTCCATCGTCGAGGGTCGGAGCGACCTTCTCATCTGTATATGCCTGACCGGCAAGGGCGACGTGGGAGACCTTGGTCTTGTCCCATACGTTTCTCATCGCACCCTTGACTGTCGGATGGTCGTACTGGCCTGGAAGGCCGTAGGAGGCAGAGACATCTGAAGGTCCGACAGAGATGTAGTCGAGCTCCGGGATCGTGAGGATCCTGTCGATATCCTCTACGGCGCCTCTAGTCTCCACCATGATGCCTGCGATGGTCCTTCTGTTGGCCTCCTGGGCATAGTCGCTGGCAGAGTGGCCGAAGCCATAGTCTGCTGCTGTGGTGATCGGACAGAGGCCCCTATCGCCCTCTGGACCGTACTTCACGGCCCTGCATATCCTGAGTGCCTCCTCATAGCTTGTGACCTGAGGTGCTACTTATGCCATCTGCTCCGATATCGAGGATGCGGCCGATGGCTGCTGTGGATTTGTCATGCACGCGGACAATGCACTTGGTCCCAAGAGCGTGAGCTGCGTTGATGCAGTTCATCAGCTCCTTGTCTGTAAATGGGAAGTGCTCGTCATCCAGAACGAGAAGCTCGATTCCACTGAGACAGGCGATCTCCACGCAGGCTGGCTCTGCAATCCTCATGTAGGGCATTGCGATAGGCTCCTTGGCCCTGAGTCGCTCCTCGACCGGTCTGTCCGTGGTCTTTATGCCCTTCTCTCTGATGACTGCCCTGACTCCATCGACATGCTCTGTGAACAGCTTTGCAAGCATCTGGACATCAGAGCCGATATTGAGGACATTCTTTCCTGCAGCAAGATTCCTTCTTGCACTCTCGGTCGTATATGCCTGACCACTTACTGCAAAGCCATGCTTTACAATTCTTTCATAGGCATCTGTCATTGCTGCCTTGATCTCGGGATCTGTCGCAGCCTGGCCCGGCTTTCCAAAGGAGGATGAGAAGTCCGAAGGTCCGATTGCGAACCAGTCGATACCCTTGACGGACATAATCTCATCGAGATTGCTGTAGCCCTTCTTCGATTCGATCATGATTCCGACCATGGTCTCGTCGTTTATCTTCTCATAGTACTCTCTGACATCGAGGTCGACACCGTATTCGGCACCTCTTGTGATCGGACAGCAGCCCCTTCTTCCAACTGGTGGATACTTGACTGCATCCACTATCATCTGGGCCTCTTCCCTTGTCTCTACATTGGGAAGAAGAACGCCATCTACGCCCATATCCATGACGCGGTAGATTGCATTCAGTGACTTGTCTCCAAGTCGGATGTTGCAGACTGCTCCCTCGCCCTTCACGGCACGGACGATGTTGATGATATCGTTGTCCGTGAAAGGATAGTGCTCGTTATCGATGGTGATGCTCTCGACACCGGCCTTGACCATTATGACGGCCAGGGTTGGGTTCGCAAGGCGCAGCATCGCTGTGATGACAGGCCTGTGCGCCCTCATCTTCTCCTTTACAGGATTGGAAAACCTCATCTGGTCTCCTCCTCGATGACCTTCCTGATATCTGCAATGAGCTTGTTGAAGCCCCAGATCATGTACTGGACATCGGAACCGATATTGAGGACATTGAAACCCTTTTTCAGGAACTTGCCCACATCAGGTGTGGTGTATGGCATGCCGAAGAGTCCGATACCGGCATCGACGCACCTTCTATTGACACCCTCGATTATCTCGACAAGTCTTGGATCGTCGTACTGGCCTGGAAGACCGTAGCTGTTCGAAAGATCGGAAGGACCTACGCCCAAAAAGTCTATGCCCTCGACCTTGAGGATATTGTCGAGATCCTCGACAGCGTCCTTCGTCTCGATCTGGACACCGACGACGATCCTGCTGTTGGCCATCTTCGTGTACTCCTGTGCGCTGTGGCCATAGCCATAGTCGGCACCTGCTGTGATCGGGCAGAGACCTCTGATGCCCTCTGGGGCATACTTTGTATAGGAAACGAGTGCTCTTGCCTCCTCTGCGCTGTCGACCTGGGGGAACAGGATTCCATCTGCGCCCATATCGAGTATGCGGCCGACAGATGGCTTCGACTTGTCATGAGGTCTTACAAGGGCCTTCTTGCCCTTTCCATGGATTGCTCTGATGCAGTCGATGAGATCCCTGTCCGTGAATGGGAAGTGCTCATCGTCCACCAGAACGAAATCAACATTGTAGGAGGAGATTATCTCGGCAATACCAGGCTCTGCGATTCTCAGGAATGGGGTGATGACAGGATCGCCTGCTCTGAGCTTAGCGACCGGATCGGTATGTCTGCTCTTCATGCCGGCCTTTTCGATCTCGCTC
>LVBC01000047.1 GCA_001604265.1 Spirochaetales bacterium Spiro_01 | reverse complement strand
CTTCATAAATTTCTCCTTTTGCTCACCGTGGAGCAAGGTGTTTTTCTAATGCGAATTTCTACTATCCTACTTTCCAAGTGATGGCAGCCAGGTTGCCAGACCCGGAACGAGGATCAGGATGACGACAGAAGCCATCATGGTCAGCATGAATGGAAGTATCTTGCTGGATACCTTCAGGATCGGTCTGTCGACGATACCGGAGGCGACAAAGAGGGTCATGCCGACCGGTGGAGTAATGAGACCGATACAGAAGGTCGTGACCATGACCACACCGAAGTGGATCGGGCTGATGCCCATTGCGTTTGCTGCCGGTACGAGGATAGGTGCGAAGATGAGAACAGCTGGAACTGGATCAAGGAATGCACCCACAACAAGCAGGATAAGAGAGACGACCAGCAAAAAGACTGTCGGGTTGCTGGAGATGTTGACAGCTGCAGTAGCAATCTGCTGGGGCAGTCCTGCTCTTGTCAGAATCCAGGAGAAGAGCTGGGTCACAGCTACGATCGAGAGGATCTGACCTACGAGCTTGACAGAGTTGTACATGCACTTGATAAGTGCCTTGATCTTCAGCTCTCTGTATACGAAGAGTCCTACGAGCATCGAGTAGAAGCAGCTTACTGCAGCAGCTTCGGTCGGTGTGAAGATGCCAGAGTAGATGCCACCGAGGATGATGACTGGAGAGAGGAGTGCCCATACAGAGGATCTGAACTCCTTCAGGACTCTCTTTACTGAGAATTTACCCTCGCCACAGTAGTTGTGCTTCTTGGAGATGATGACTGTTATGATCATCAGCATTGCACAGATCAGGATGCCAGGCAGAAGGCCTGCAAGGAGCATGTCACCGACTGAGTTTCCTGTCGAACAGCTGTAGAGGACCATCAGAATCGAAGGTGGGATGATCGGGCCAAGGGTGCCGCCAGCAGCCTGGAGTGCACATGCGAAGTCGACATCATAGTTGTTCTTGACCATTGCAGGAATCATCATGCCGCCGATTGCAGCTACGCATGCAGCACCTGAACCGGTCATTGCAGCGAAGAATGCACTTGCAACGATAACGACAAGACCGATACCACCGGAGAAGTGGCCAACGAGTGCTTCAGCAAAGGAGATGATTCTCTTTGAGATGCCACCGGACTCCATCAGGGCACCTGCGATGATGAAGAATGGGATTGCCATCAGAGGAATCGAGGCAACGCCTGCAAGCATCTGGTTTGCTACGATATTCAGAGGCATGTTCGGCATGAATACTACAAGGTAGAGGATGGCAGCAAGACCCATCGAACCAACTACTGGAATTCCTATTGCAAGAAATAGCAGGAAGAAAAGAATCATAAGAGCACTTGACATATCAGTTCTCCTCCTTGAGTGCCTTGAATTCAAGGATTGTCTTGTAGACCATCACAACGAGCCACATGACTGTTCCAACGCTCATTGCAAGCGTAGTGAAGTAGACTGGCAGGTTGAGGATCGATGTGATCTGCTTTGTCTTGGCCTGGAGAGCGACGATTGTCCAGCTCTGGTAGCAGACAAGACCGATGAAGATCATGAAGAGTATATTCTGGACGATGCCGAGAATGTGGTCTGCCTTGCCTTTCAGAGAGTCTCTGAGAAGGGTGATGGTGATATGCTTGTCATCGATAGAGGCGAGGGCAGCACCGATGAAGATGAACCAGTTGAACATGAGAGTGAAGACCTCATCGCTCCATGCAAAGGACATCTGCAGAATGTATCTTGCGAAGACACAGAAGTTCGTGAGTAGAACCCAGAACAGGATGAGACAGCCAAGGGCAATTCGGAAGACCCTTGCGACCTTCTCCAAGTTTTCTTTATTCATATTTTCTCCTTTTGGTGTATTCGAAACAGTTATCAGACCTTGGCGATGCAGCGTACAGGACAGCCATCGATATGCTGAAGCTTCAATGGCAGGCAATAGAGTTCGAAGTCATCGACTGGAATCTTGTCGAAATTCGTAAGGTACTCGAGCAGGAGTACGTTGTTTCTCAGAAGGATTGCGTGCGAAAGCTGTTCTTCTGGTGGGACCGGTCTGAATATCAGTTCCCTGATCGTGTAGTCCTGAGGGAAGTCGAAGCCAACAGCAGTTAGACCGAGTGTATTGAGGTAGTTGTATGCATCTTCAGTGAGGTAGGGTGCATGTACCCAGAAGTCCTTTGTATTCCAGTCGCACTCGAGATTCCACTTGCTCCTGATAAGAAGGATCTTGTTGAGCTTCCTCTCTCCGACAGCCCTCTTCACATCCTCGGCAGTAAAGCCATAGTCCTTTACACCCTCAGTTCTCGATACATCTATAAGAGAGGCAGGTCCGTTGT
>LVBC01000046.1 GCA_001604265.1 Spirochaetales bacterium Spiro_01 | reverse complement strand
CGATGTCGGCTCATCGCATCCTGGGGCTGGAGCAGGTCCCAAGGGTTTGGCTGTTCGCCAATTAAAGCGGTACGCGAGCTGGGTTCAGAACGTCGTGAGACAGTTCGGTCCCTATCTGCCACGAGCGTTGGATGTCTGGGGGGTTCTGCTTTTAGTACGAGAGGACCGAGGTGGACGAACCTCTGGTGTACCGGTTGTCGCGCCAGCGGCAGGTGCCGGGTAGCTACGTTCGGAAGGGATAACCGCTGAAAGCATCTAAGTGGGAAGCCCTCCTCAAGATGAGACATCCCCGAGTCTTTAGGACTCCTGAAGGAAACAGAGACACTATCTGTTCGATAGGTCGGAGGTGCAAGTGCAGCAATGCATTCAGCCTACCGATACTAATAAGCCGTGAGGCTTGACCATATTATCGTTCCCTTCCTTGAAGGAAGCATTCCATCAGTCCCACAGAGAGATGCGGTACGAGATGGAATTCCTGGTGGCCATGGAGGAGTGGAGACACACGTTCCCATCCCGAACACGACAGTGAAACACTCCATCGCCGATGGTACTGGATCTCGTATCCGGGAGAGTAGGTCGCTGCCAGGTTTTTTTTTGTCCTTTCGGGAAAATATTTTTCCCTTGCAATAGCTTGGAGGCCACAGATGTGGCCTTTTGCTGTATTATGACCTTTGGAGAGAGTATGCTCATTCAGAAAGACTTCAACTATACACCCAAGAACAGGAACAGGATGCTCCACATCTATCTTCCAGATGACTACGATAGCTCGGACAGGAGGTATCCTGTATTCTACTTCTTCGACGGTCACAATCTGTTCCTGGATTCCCATGCGACATATGGAAAGTCCTGGGGGCTTTCCGAGTACCTTTCGAGCACCTTCACAGATGTCATCGTATGTGGATTCGAATGCGGGCACGAGGGGGATGAGAGGCTGTACGAATACTGCCCATATTCGCTTCAGAGTGCATTCGGCGGTCCGCTAGCTGGTATCGGCGAGCTTACGATGCAGTGGATAGTCAATGAGGTGAAGCCCTTCATGGACAGAAGCTTCAGGACTCTTCCAGATAGAGAGCATACAGCAATCTGCGGAAGCAGCATGGGAGGTCTCATGAGTCTCTATGCTGTCCTGAGATACAATGAGGTCTTCTCGATGGCAGGCTGTCTCTCCTCCTCTATTGGAATCTGCATGGAGATGCTGGAAAGGGAGATAAGGAAGAGTTCTCTTGACAGTGCAACCAGAATTTACCTCTCCTATGGAACGGAGGAGATGAAGCACTTCTCCAGAAGAAGGCATCTGGACAGCATGAACCTGAGATTGAAGAGACTTCTTGAAGAGAAGGGCGCAGAAGGTGTGATGGTCTATGAGCAGGAGAATGGCGAGCACTGTGAAAGGGACTGGGAGAAGCAGAACCCGATCTACTTTCCATTCCTGCTATCAGGAAGAAAGCTTTCCTGATACTCCTCTCCTGAAAAAAACAGGGGTGCCTGGCATTCTCAAGCACCCTTTCTCTTTTTTATCTTTTTTTGAGGAGACTACTCCTCGCTTCTGCCGTTGCGGATATTCCAGCAGCTGGTCTTCAGCTCCCTGCCTGGGCGGAAGTAGGCGACTCCGTGACTTTCGACAGATACAATCTCTCCAGTCTTCGGATTCCTTGCCTTGGACTTGCCCTTCCTTGTCCTAATCTCGAAGGTTCCCAGATTCCTGAGCTCGATGACCTTGTCCTCGATAAGAGCGTCCTTGATCTCGCCGATAAGCTCATCGATGATGGCATGGATATCACCTGCAGCAATACCTGTTCTGTTCTTGATGTTCTCGATGATCTCTGCCTTTGTAAGTTTGTCAGCCATACTGTTCAGTCCCCTGTAATGTAGCAACTCTAGCATTTACACAGACAAAAGGTAAGACATTTTCAGCTTATTTTTCAAATTTTTTCAGAGCAATAAGATACCAGCATGTTCGACCATGCTGGCATTTCATTGAAAGCTGTACTTCAGGCCCCTGTACCGGACAGCTGGATCCTTCTGTACTGGTCTTCCAGCGCAAATGGAAGGTAGTAGGCGAACATCTTCCTGTACCAGTCGTAGGTAGGCGTCACATCATAGCCCCAGTAGTCGAAATGGGCATTCGATATCCTCTTGATGCAGAATATCTCGTCGAGTGCTCTCATCGAAGAGAGGCCGGGCTCGTTGGCCTGGTTCTTGCCCGAGCAGATGTAGATAGAGCTTGTCGGGAAGTACTTGAAGAACCTGTGCCTTCTCGTGATGTTCCTCATGAAGTCGCAGGGCGAGTTGAGGTAGAGACTGTCATTGCACCAGCCGCCAAAGAAACTCTTGAGATCGTAGTTGCCTCCAATGGCAACAACGCCGGAAAACACATCTGGGTTCCTGAGGAAGGTGATAAGCGCCTGGCTTGCACCGATTCCACAGCCTGCAAGTATCGTCTTCATATTGGTGTGGTTCACCGTATAGAGGATAGGTAAGAACTCCTCGACTACTGCCCTGTAGTAGTCCTCCTGGAGTTCGGCACGCCTTGCCTTGTCCGGTGAGCTGCTGAGAATGGCATCCCTGTCGATACCATCGCAGCAGATTATCTGGACCTTGTTCCTCTCGATAAGATGGGCTACAGAGTCTATGATTCCATTGTCGTTGGCACTCGAGCAGAATCCGGTCTCATCTGGAAAATAGAGGACCGGCATGGCATCGGGCGATCCGTAGACGAGCAGGTGCATAGACTTCCCAAGTCTCTTGATCTTCCGTTCAATGTAGAATCCTTCCATGTACGCAGCTCCTGATGTATGTGCTTATATTTCTAGATTAAGACTGTCAAAACAGTTTTAAAAGTAAAAATTCTGTTATTTTCATTACAGATATCGATTCATTGGACACGAAGGCGGGCTTTTGTCCTTACTGTATTCTGCTTTTCATTGTATGCTTGCTAATTGGTGGTGAGTCTATGCAAATGAGTATATGTATTGCCGTTTTCATCTTCATGGTCATAAGCTTCTGCCTGAACAGGATCCCGATGGCACTGACTGCAGTGCTTGGGATGCTTGCTCTTGTGGTCACTGGCTGCATAGATTCGAGGACTGTCCTCTCCACCATTGGAAGCAGCACTGTGCTGACCATGCTATCCGTCTTCATAGTCGCAGCAGGCCTTCAGAGAACGCAGATGATCGAGAGACTCTCGAGGGGTATCTATAGAGTCTCGAAGGGCTCCTTTACAAAGGTCCTGGCAAGCTATGTGCTCTTCACATTCATCCTCGGACAGTTCATCCCCTCGATAACAGCACTCTTTGCAATCGTCTGTCCGCTTGTCTATGCGATGTGCGATGAGATGGATATAAGCCCGAGCCGGATGATGTATTCGATAGGCCTTGTCGCTGTAGCGACCTCCTTTACGATAACACCGATAGGACCCTATGCTGCTGCCTACATCGAGGACAATGGCTACATCCTCCAGTACGGCATAGAGGGCTACGAGCTGACAATGTTCACCAGGATGTCGATAAAGACCTGGGTCTCTCTCTTCGTGATTCTCTGGGCGATCTTCGTATCCCCGCGCCTTGCTCCAGCGGAGCCAGTCGTTCCGATAAGGATGATGGAGAGAAGAAGAGGAGATGAAAAAAGGCCACTTGAGCCCTTCCAGGAGTTCATGGGCTATGCAGTATTCATTGCTGTGATAATCTCGCTTGTATTCAAATCCTTCGGCCTTGCTTCCTGGGTGATTCCTGCCTGTGGAGCTGCTGTGCTTGTGCTTTGCGGTGTACTAACGCAGAAGGAGGCCATCGAGAGCATGGGAATCGAGGTCATCATGCTCTACGTTGGTGTCGCAGTGCTTGGAAGCGCCTTTGCAAATACAGGAGCAGGAGAGATGATAGGAAAGGCTGTAGGAGGAGTGCTTTCAGGCACTCGCAGCAGCTATCTGATCGGTAGCATCTTCTTTGCAGCCTCCTTCCTGATGACATCGCTTCTCTACAACAGGGCAACGACCAAGGTTCTCATCCCACTTGTGCTTCTGACTGCACTCGACCTTGGCTGCGATCCCAGAGGGCTTATGGAGATGTGCTACATAGGCTCGATGTGCTCCCTGCTGACTCCGATGGCGACATCTGTCGTGCCGATGATGATGGGTGCAGGTGGCTACGATCAGAAGGTGCTTGTGAAGCTGGGCCTGATCCCTTCAGTGATAATGGGAGTCATAGCGGTTGCTGTCGGAATGACGCTGTATCCCTGCTTCTAGCCGAATTCTTTCTTTTTCATCTCTTTTTCTTTGGAATATTGTCAATTCAAAGTCAATTTGTTGACTCATTTTTTCTTCATCTATAGAGTGGATACATCTTCACTTGGAGAAGGGTATATTGAAAAAAACTTTCTATATCTGTTTTCTGATTGTACCGGTCGTGATAGTGCTCTGCACGCTGATACTCCCTCTGGTCCTTCAGATAATTCCGACCTTCACAAGGCCAGCTATCGGGCTTGGGAACTACATCCGCTTCTTCCAGGATGATCTCAACCGGTCGATCTTCCTTCGTTCAGTGCGCCTGTCTGTGATCACGACACTGCTCTGCATCCTCGTCGGTGTCCCGACAGCATACTATCTCAGCATGCAGAGCGAGAAGAGGAGGAGGCTCCTTAACTCTCTTATCCTCTTTCCTCTACTTACGAATGCAGTCATACGAAGCTTCGCCTGGATCAGCATCCTTTCGAAGCAGGGATTTCTGAACCAGCTTCTGAAGCTGCTGCACCTTCCGCAGGGCACCTTCCTCTATACGGATGGTGCGATAGTGGTAGGTTCTGTATACCTCTTCCTGCCGATAATGATAAACACACTCTCTCCGATAATGGAAAATATAGGTACTGAGACTGTAGAGGCCGCACACTCTCTCGGAGCAAGGCCTGTTAGGGTCTTCTTCGAGATAATACTGCCTCTTTCCTTCTCAGGTGTCCTCATCGCAGGTGTCATGGTCTTCGGTGGTGCGATCTCTGCATATACGACACCGTCGATGCTGGGAGGAAACAAGAAGATGATGCTCTCGACACTGCTTTACCAGCAGTCGGGTACGCTTGCGAACTGGGATGCAGCCTCCCTTATCTCTGTCATCATGCTGGTCTGCTCCTTGGGTGTCATGAAGCTCTTCAACTCTCTTGCAAAGAGAATCGACAAGAGGGAGGCTGGCAATGTATAGGCATACTCTGCTGAAGATAGTCGCAATTGCGACCCTTTCCTTCCTCTTCGTCCCACTTCTTCTCATCATGGTCACTGCCTTCAACAGCGGTGATACTATCTCGATATTCATCGACGGCTTTTCGCTCAGGTGGTTTTTCAAGGTCTTCAAGTCGAGATCTCTTGTGAATGCACTGAAGTTCAGCCTGAAGCTCGGCCTTCTCTCTGCAGTCCTCGGCGTCGTGATCGGCATCTTTGCATCAATCGCACTGACAAGGAGACCTGGAAAGGTAAGCAATGCACTTCTCAATCT
>LVBC01000045.1 GCA_001604265.1 Spirochaetales bacterium Spiro_01 | reverse complement strand
AGAGCGAGGTCTATCTCAGAGCTGCAGAGGAGATGATAAGAAGGGGAAAGCAGGTCATATATCTCGTTCCCGAGATAACGCTCACTCACCAGCTTGCCGAGGATGTCATGGCCCGCTTCAAGAAGAGGGTCGCAATACTGCACTCAGCACTTACACCCAGCCAGAGATTGAAGTACTGGCACGATATAATGCACCACCGTGTAGATCTCGTCATAGGAGCAAGGTCAGCGGTCTTTGCCCCCTGCAGGGATCTTGGCCTCATAATCCTCGATGAGGAGCATGAGAACAGCTACAAGAGCGGCAGCACTCCAAGATATCACGCGCGCCAGGTCGCACAGTACCGTGCAGCAAGGTGCGGTGCGACGATGGTCATGGGCTCGGCCACTCCCTCGATGGAGGCCTACCTCATGATGAAGAAGAACCTCGTCAGGAGGATCGACATGCCATACCGCGTCGCAGGAGGTGCAGAGCCGAAGGTCGAGGTCGTCAGCCTGCTTGGAGAGAAGAGAAGCATCTCGCGCTACCTCGAGCAGGGGATAAGGGACTGCCTCAAGGAGAAGAGGGGCGTAATACTCTTTCTCAACCGCAGAGGCTACACATACTACTACCACTGCAACTCCTGTGGCTACGTTGCAGAGTGTCCCAACTGCTCGGTAGCTCTCACATATCACAAGAGTCTGGGAAAGATGTACTGCCACTACTGCGGCTACACTGAGAAGCTGGGGACCGTCTGTCCCAAGTGCGGCTCGACAGACCTCTCTGTCTCCGGCTTCGGCACGGAGAGGGTCGAGGAGGAGGTATCCAAGCTCTTTCCTTCTGCAGTTGTGGAGCGCCTCGACACTGACAGCATAAGCGGTGACAGAGAGAGGGCGAAGAGGGTGATAGATGGCTTCAGAAAGGGAGAGATAGATATACTGCTTGGAACCCAGATGGTCGCAAAGGGGCTGAACTTTCCTTCCCTGAAGCTTGTCGGTGTGATCAACGCAGACAGTACGCTCTCCGTTCCGGACTTCAGGGCAGAGGAGAGGACCTTTGCACTTCTCAAGCAGGTTGCCGGAAGAGCTGGCAGGTATCAGGATGATGGCAGGGTGATAATCCAGACCGGAAGAAGCGAGGATGAGGCCATCAAGGCCGTCATGTTCTCCCGTACGAAGGAGTTCTACGAGAAGGAGCTCGATATCAGGAGGCTTCTGGACTATCCTCCATACACGCGACTGCTTGCACTCACAGTGAGAAGCAAGAGCGAAGAGAGGGCAATGTCCTCGGCCCAGGAGCTTGGCAGCATAATCGAAAGGATCACAATGACGATAGAGAAGGAGAAGCGACCCAGGATCATCGGTATCCAGCCCTGCATAATTGCAAAGAAGGCCAACTCCTACCGCTATCAGATCCTTATCTCTTCCTCTTCTGCGAGTCTGCTTCCACTCCTGGCAACAAGGGCCCTTGAGCTCTACAAGGTGCCCAGAACTGTATATGTCGAGGTGGATATCGATCCACTCTCACTTCTTTAGTATCCTGATCCTCTCAAGTCGGTCGAGTGCTGCATAGAGAGTCTCGTCCAGCTTTGCAAAGTGGAAGCGGATGAATCTGTTCTCCGGGCTGTTGTAGAAGATGGAGCATGGCACAGCGGCAACGCCGACCTTCTCGATCATATCGACACAGAAGTCCATGTCGCTCTCGTAGCCGAAGCTGGAGATATCGCACATTACAAAGTATGAGCCCTGAGGCCAGATAGGATTGAGGCCAAGTGTCTCAAGTCCGGAGCAGAGCAGCTCTCTCTTTGCTGTGTACTTCCTGATCAGGTCATCGTAGTAGCTCTGCGGCATCTCGAGGCCTGTAACTGCAGCGACCTGAAGTGGGTGGGATGCACCGATCGTGAAGAAGTCGTGCACCTTCCTGATCCTGTCCGTTATCTCCGGCCTTGCAATCGTGTAGCCAAGGCGCCAGCCTGTTATCGAGTAGCTCTTGGAGAGGGAGGAGCAGCAGATCGTCCTCTCGTACATTCCTGGTAGGGATGCAAAGTAGGTATGTCTGTTCGGTGCGTAGACTATATGCTCATAGGTCTCGTCAGTGATTACATAGACGTCATACTTCCTTACCAGCTCTGCGATCGTCTTCAGTTCCTCGTATGTGAATACCTTGCCACAGGGGTTCGAGGGGTTGTTGAGGATCAGGGCCTTCGGGTGCTGCCTCAGTGCATCCTCGAGCTTCTCTGCATCTAGTGAGAAGGTCGAATCCCTGTTGAGGTCGACATAGAGTGCCTTTGCACCACAGAGGCGGGATTCTGCGATGTAGTTCTCATAGTATGGGTTGAAGACAACTACTGTATCACCGATATCCGTGATTGCCATTATTGCACTGGTCATGGCCTCAGTGGAGCCGCAGGTCATCGTGACATCCTCCTGTGGGATGTCGATTCCCATGAAGCGGGAGCACTTTCTGGCAATAGCAGCTGTAAGAAGCGGGCTGCCTGCGAGCACTGCATACTGCTGGTACTCTGGCTGGTGGGATACTCTCTCCATCGCCTGCATGAGCTCTGCCGGTGGTGGAAAGTCCGGGAAGCCCTGGGAGAGGTTTATCGCATCATATCCGGCTGCAATCCTGGTCATCCTCCTGATAGTGGAATCGGAGAAGTTCTCGGTTCTTCTTGAAAGGTTCTGCATTGTTTCAGGCTCCTGTGAATAGTGTGTTAATTATAGTCAGAACAAAAGGTATCGTGACAAGTGAGAAGACCATGCTCAGAAGTACCGTTTTGTTTGCGAACTCTACATTTCCACCGTACTGTCGCGGAAGAATTACATTGAAGGAGCCGACCGGGATCGCTGCGATGAGCACGCAGACATCTATCACGAGTATCGGCATCCTGAAGAGGTACATTATGAGGCCGAGGATGAGAGGGACCACGATAAGGCGGATAAAGCAGACCAGATAGGCAAGAGGGTCCGAGAATATCGCCTTGATATCGGCACCAACGAGCCCGGCTCCGATTATCATCATCGAAAGCGGCACTGTCATGCTGCCTATCGATGAAAGCGAGGAGTGTATGACTGCAGGAAATCTCACCTGCGCAAAGTAAAGGACTATACCCAGGATTGAGGTGACCATCGAAGGAGATAGCATCTTCTTTATGAAGTCCTTTCCCGAAAGGCGGGTCGGTGAGAAGAGTCTTATTCCGAAGGAGAACATGAACGGAGTGTAGAACATGTTGTTCGCGACCGCATACTGCAGACCTGTGGAGCCGTAGAGCGTCTCTGAAATCGGGAAGCCTATGAAGGAGGAGTTGCTGAAAACAGAGGAGGTCGTTGCGATTCCTCTCCTTCTTTCATCTGTTCCTATTGCACGGAAGAATATGAAGGCTGCAAGCAGGAAGAAGGCGTAGTAGAAGAGACTCCACAGGAGGCAGAGGATGATTCCATTTCCGATTTCACTTGAGAACTCCCTGGCCGAGGAGGCAAGAATGCTGCAGGGCAGGGTTATGTTTATGAGAATGGACGAGAGCTCCTTCACTGTATTGTCGCTGACGAACCTCTTTCTCATCAGATAGCCGAAGCCGACCATTATGGCAATCTCTATCATGCACTTGATCAATGTATGGAACATAATAGGTAACGTTTTATCACTATTGCCGATATTTTAAAAGATTCGCCTCATGTTGAAATATCACATTGTTATTGTTAAATTTATACCATGCTAGAAATATACAAGCTTGGTGAGGATGTGCTCACTGAACCGACGACAAAGGTAACAGAATTCGACAGCGCACTGAAAATGCTTGTCGATGCCATGTTCGAGACGATGGATGAGGCAGAAGGCGTGGGCCTTGCCGCACCTCAGGTAGGTGTCAGCAAGAGAATCTTCGTAGTCGATACACGCAGAGGAGAGGATGAGAGGATCGCATTCATCAATCCGGAGATACTGGAGACCAGTCCAGACCTGGTGCACTATGAGGAGGGCTGTCTTTCAATACCCGGTGTCTATCATGATGTCCTGAGACCCTTCCATATCGTGATCCACGCCCAGGATGTGAATGGAAAGGCCTTCACACTCAAGGCAGATGGCCTGCTTTCCAGAGTCATCCAGCATGAGAACGACCACCTCTATGGAAAGCTGTTCATCGACCGTCTCGATCAGGATGAGCACGATCTGATGGTCCGTCTCTTCGAGAGAAAGAACAGGAACAAGGGAAAGAAGAAGAGGTTAGGAAGGTGAGGATACTCTTTGCAGCAACAGGTCAGATCGCAGTCCCGACCCTTACGGCCCTGGCCGGGAAGGAGCTCGTTGGTGCTGTCCTGACAGCTCCGGATGCACCAGGAAAGAGGGGAAAGGGGCTGATTCCCTCCCCTGTGAAGGTTGAAGCTGAGCGCCTCGGCCTTCCGGTGCTGCAGCCAGAGCACCTGGGATCTGCAGCAAGGGAGGAGGTTGGAAAGCATGAGTGCGATGCGCTCGTCTCCTTCTGCTATGGAAAGATCTTCGGGCCGAAGTTCCTCTCTCTCTTCTCATTCACATGCAACATACACCCCTCTGCGCTTCCAAAGTACAGAGGACCATCGCCGCTCTTCTATGCGATAAGAAACGGAGACAGGAGCTTTGCTGTCTCTCTTCAGGAGATTGCACTTCGCTGTGACGAGGGAAGACTCTACCTGCAGAAGGAGTTCGAGCTCGATGGAACAGAGACCAGCGAGACGCTTGAAGAGAGGGTATCTCACCTCGTGCCCGAGCTCGCACTCTCTGTCTTCGCAAGCGACGGAGAGAAGAAAACGGTAGAGCAGATGGGAGAGAGCAGCTGGGCCGACTTCATAAGGAAGGAGGATGGCCTCATCGACTTCAGAGAAGGCGCAGGAAAGCTGCATGCACAGATTCGTGCGACCTACCCATGGCCGAAGGCAGTTACCAGCTACAATGGAACTCCTCTATACCTCTGTTCTGTTTCCGGATCTGTATTCGATATCGATGAAACACCGTGCACAGAGGCCCCAGGTACCGTCGTCTGCCATGAGAAGAAGAGGGGCTTCAAGATCGCAACAGGACTTGGATACCTCTATGTCGACCGTCTCCAGCTGCCGACAAAGAAGGAGATGGACAGCCTTTCGTTCCTCAATGGGAACAAGGGGATAGTAGGATCTCGTCTCGGATGAAAAAGGCACTTCTTTCCACTCTGATTCTCTGCATATCGCTTGCCCTTGGAGCCGCTGACCGGGTCGCTCTCGTCCTCTCAGGTGGAGGAGCAAGGGGCTATGCGCACATTGCAGTGATCGAGGAGCTGGAGAGAAGGGGAATCTATCCGGATTTTGTCATAGGCACCAGCATGGGCGGTCTTGTGGGAGGCCTCTATGCAAGCGGCTACAGTGGAAGCGAGCTCGAGAGGTACATCCTCGAGACTGACGTCACCTCTGCAGTCTTCGACATGAGTGTGCCATTTTCATCAAGGATAACGCCCGCCTACGACTTCTATCCCGAGAATATCTATTCGATTGGAGACCAGAATTCGATCCTGAATGACGACAGACTCAATACTCTGATACACAGTGCAATCTGCAGGAATGAGAGCTTCAAAGACCTTTCGATTCCCTTCTATGCGATATCGATGGACTTCTTCTCAGGAGAGAGCGTAGTCCTTTCCAAGGGCTCGCTCTTCGATGCGCTCAGGGGCACGATCTCACTTCCTGTAGGCTTTCCTCCCTATGCGCTCTCCGATGGAAGGTATCTGTCCGACGGAGGCATGGTCAGCAATCTGGCAGCGAAGAAGGCCAGGGAGCTTGGCGCCGATATCGTAATTGCAGTGGATGTGAATGAATCCACAAGACTGGACTTCGACACGGAGAGCCTGAAGGGGACCATAACCCAGTTCATAATCCTCAACACACAGCTCAATGCGAACAGGGAGTACGAGTATGCAGACTATGTACTCATTCCCGAGCTTTCCGACTTCACTGTACTGGACTTCGGAAAGGAGAGAGAGATACTGGATGCGGGAAAGCGATTCGTAAGAGAGAACCAGAAGTTGTTCGATGAGATAGAGAGCAGGGTAGGAAATAGGGGAAGCAGACCTGAAGCCTACTTGGAGAAGGGCTACAGGAGAATCGACAGGATCGAGCTTCCTGCAGACCTGCAGTCCTACTATCCACTCTTCAGAAGATTCGTAGGCCATGAGTACACAGAGGAGCTGACGATCGAGATAGGAGAGGTCCTTTCTTCGATAAAGAGCTGGGAAGGACTTTCCCAGATAGCCTACTCCTTCCTCGATGGTGTCATCTCGGTGCACTCGGTCCCAGGGCGACCGGGCGAAAGAAAGCTCTCGTTCGGAATATCGGATGGTCCGACGCTCTCGCTCTCTGGAAGCTGCCACTATCTTGTGGGAGGCCTGAGTGCAGGTCAGAATCTCAAGGGAATGCTCGGCATAAGAGTGCCCTTCTTCAGGGACTTTTCTATGGAGTACTCTGCCTGGGGCGGAGTGGGCGGCTTTTCGGCAATCAGCACCTGGTATCTCTACGATAGGATTCCGACAGAGGATCTGGCCGCAGGAGCAGCCTTCCGCTATGGAGGAAGAGTCTTTAGGGACATCGTTCTCTATACTGGCGCTGCGGTCGAGTACTACGACCTCGGCAGGGAGAGGAACGTCGGTTCCTCTACGAGACTCTGGGATGATGAGGAGTTCTACGTCCCATACGCCTTCATCAACGGAAGGATACTGGAGACGAATACACTTGAAAGGTATGGCCTCTCATTCAGAGCGAGCGGCGAGTACAGATTGGGCTATCGAAAGAGGGCCATGTATCTTGTTCGTGGAGATGTGGGACTGCGATTCAGAATTGGAAGCAGAAGCTCTCTCGATCTTTCCGGTGTTCTTTTCTTCTCGCGCTTTCCGTTCGAGCTCTCATCCTCCTACTTCTCGGATGACTTCGGCATCCTGAACAAGGACTACATATCTGCAAGGCTTCTATACGAGCACACCTTCCCATCCATGCATGGCCTCTGCTTCTCTCTTGGTCCATTTATAAATATCGGAGAGGAGCACAGGAGCTTCGATATTGCAGGAAGTGAGGACGAGATGGCCCTCTTCAAGTATCTCGAGGAGGTAAGATATGGCCTCTATACCGAGCTTGGCTTCAGGAAAAGCTTTGGCTACTACGGCCTGTCCATGGCAATTTCACAGAAGGGCGACCTCTCTCTCAGGCTCCGTTTCAGATGAGCTATCCCTGGTATACGCACAGTGAGTATCTCCGCTCCCGCTGGGGCGAGAGCGTCTACAGAATAGGTGTGGATGCCGGCTTCTCTTGTCCCAACAGGAATCCGGACAGGAGCGGAGGCTGCATCTACTGTGATGGCACTGGAGCTGTTGCTGTCTATCAGAGAGGCGAGGAGAAGTCGGGAGAGAGGGCCGAGAGTGCACTTCTGAAAAGGCTTGAAAGCATAGAGGAGCAGATCGAGAGAGGAAAGAGGTTCATCCGCTACCGCTACAGGGCCAAGAGGGCCTCTCTGTACTTTCAATCCTGGAGCAATACCTTCGCTCCTGTAGAAAAGCTCAGGAGAATCTATGACCATGCACTCTCACTTGGACCCTTCTGCGAGCTTGTTGTCTCGACGAGGCCTGACCTCCTGTCCGATGAGGTGTGCGAACTGCTTGCGGGTTACAAGGGACCGGAGAGGGAGGTATGGGTCGAAGTAGGACTTCAGAGTGCATCCGACAGGACACTTGAAAGAGTCAACAGGGGGCATGACAGGGAGTGCTACATCGAGGCGATAGAGCGCCTCCATCGCCATGGTCTCAAGGTCTGCACACATCTTCTGCTCCTTCCTGCCTTCGATACGAGAAGTACCTATCTTGAAGGCATCGGGCTGCTGAACACTCTCTCTGTGGAGGCTGTGAAGATACACAATCTGCACATCACATACCGCACAGAGCTCGAGAGGGAGTTCCTCGAAGAGGGGTGCATCGCTCCCTCTTCTGTAAGGCGCCATGTCGAGGATGTATCCCTGATGCTTGCACATCTGCATCCTGACTGCATCGTAGAGCGATTGATGTGCGAGACGACGAAGGCAAGACTTGTCTATCCGCGCCATTTTCCGGACAAGAGAGATATTCTTTCAATGATCGCAGACGAGATGTCGAAAAATGGCTGGAAACAGGGAAGTCTGCTTGAAAGATAGTGTTACTTTTC
>LVBC01000044.1 GCA_001604265.1 Spirochaetales bacterium Spiro_01 | reverse complement strand
AAAGTATTGCCTATGACCTTAGGATGCTGATTGGGAAAATAATACTGGCCCCTCTTTCGATCGCCTTGACGATCGAACAGGTCCAGTATCTCTATATCAATAGTCTGTGCCTACGTAGAAGTAGATGTTGCAGAGGTATGCACCGCCAAGGAGAGAGCCCTGCAGATCTACAGGATCGTAGTTCTCCTTGTCAAGTTCTACGACGACATCTGCACTGTACTCGTAGATGTAGCCATAGGCTCTGGTGTTGTATGCCGTCCAGGATGGAGTATTGGACTGTCTGGAAACGTATGTGTAGATACAGCTGTTTCCGGTTGCGGCCTCGATGTTTCCACCCTGCACGTAGCTGGTAGATTCATGACCGCTTCTGCTAGTCGAGGTATCCTTGAGGCTTACCTTCAGAGGAACACTGTTGGTATTGTCGTAGACACCGTTGAATCCGGAGGATGCAGAGTAGAGTCTCTTCATTCTGAAGACATTGTCATCCGAGATGAAGTAGCCTTCGCTGCTTGGGGAGATACCGACAACGTACCTGAGGTCAGGAGTCTTCGTTCCATAGACGATTCCACTGTGGAACTCGATTGCTCCAACAGGAATCTGACCCAGGGAACCCATCTCTCTGAGATTGATCACGGAACCGTAGTTGAAGATATTGAGGAAGCCGTTTTCCGAGTTGACTCTGTCGGCATTGTAGTAGCCCATCAGAGGAATCGAAAGCACCTGCGGAGTTCCGACCTGTCTTCCATGCCCATCCAGCTCGCATACTGTGAGCGAGAGGGTCGCATTGTAGTCGGTGGTCTCTATGAGGTTCTTCTCTCTTTCGACATCTGGAAGCCAGATATACAGTCTGACAGAGGACTCTCTATCACTTCCCTCGATTTTGAAGGACTGCATATCAGGAGTGATCTCATAGACTGCACTCTCATCATCGATGCAGTAGCCAAGCTGGATGTGCCTGAAGCCGGAACCGAAGCTGCTAGTCGACTGTATCGTGAAGTACCCATCTTTGACTGGAGTATTCAAGCTGATATTGGTGACTGCGATGCTGTGGTCCCTGCCAATTCCATCATGTTCGATGGAGCCGATCATGTTCTCATGACCAGAACCATTGTTGCCCCAGGATGCGGACATCGGCTTTTCAAGTGTCTGTCCCAGATCGAATACGATGAAGGAACCGGAGTTGTCATAGGCCTGGACCGAGATGCCTCTATTATCTGCTGCGACGAATGAGAGGGAAACAGCAAGCATCAAAATGAACAGGATCAGAAATCTCTTCATGCTGCCTCCTTACTCGATCACCGTCACAGAAACGGTAATAGTACTTCTATAAAGTCCATTCGGATACTTCTGTGTATCCACGCTGATCTCCTCCTGTGGAGTTGCCAGCCTGAGATACAGATTCTCTCCGTTGACTATGTAGAAGTTGTTCTTCATGGTACGATCGGCAGAAAGTACCAAGCTCTTGGTCGTAGAGTCCGAATATACTGGCCACAGTCCATTGGCCAGAGTGTATCTATCGTGAGAAGTGTAGAACTTCTTGGGATATGTAACCTGCAGATAGTAGTTTATGTCGTGTCCCTCTGCCACAGTGCCGGAAGCCTCATCATAGAGCTGGAGAGGTGTGACGTTGAAGGAGACCTTGACGCGGTCGGTAGTAGAGAACATGGTCCAGTTGCCCACTGGGAGGCCAGGAGCAGAGGAGTAGTCGGAGACCGGAGCTACCTTATCATCAAGAATATCGAATGCATTGGAAACAGAGGTATATGGCCTTACATCCACCCAGGCCTTCTCATCGGCATAGCCCTTTACGGAGATGAATCCTGCGCTTGGATTGAAGGTGAAGGCAAACAGGAGGCAGCTCAGGGTAAGCAACATGATCAATGAAAGCAATCTCTTCATACCATCACTCCACCGATATTGTCACACACACTTCACCTGTATACTCTCCACTGGATGTCTTGGCATTCTCGCTCGGAATATACATGAAGAATCTACCCGGACGATTCCATACACTTTCAGGCTCCTGGCCTTCGTACGAAACCCTGTATGCGAATCTGGCAACCACGTCTGTAGTTGCATCCACTGTAGTGCCGCAGACGATGTTCCCCAGAACATCTGCGCCACCCTTTGCCGATATTTTCATTGTCTCGACGACAGCAGGAGCCTCCATGTCATAGTAGGTCTCCTCTGGGACGAACATATAGTAGTAGTTGAGGACATTGCCCTCTGCATTCACAAGGCCGTGAAGTGTAAACTCGAGATACATTGTCGTATATGTCCTGGAACCGACTTTAGGACTGTAGATATTACCTCTGAAGTTCCACTCGAATACCTCTTCTGCATCAAGCGGAGAGTTTCCGACAATTGTATCCGGAAGGAAGATGGATCCCCTCTCTCTGATCTCCTGGCCATTGGACCTGAAGTTTACATATGAGAATCTGTCGACTGATCTGTTGAGCTTGCCGAATGCAAATATGGAGTTGTTTCCCGTTCCAGCAAAGACCGGGGCGACAATCAGAAGAATGAGAATGGCAAGCAGGATCCTCTTCATCCTCACACTCCTGAACTGATGACCGAAATGGTGCTGGTAAAGGTACCATCTGCAGCCTGAGCTGTGCTCTTGTCGATATTGGAGTACAGTCGGGCAACGCTGTACTCTTTGTCATAGTCATTTGACTTGTTGTACTTCACGACGATCGAGTTTCCATCTCCCTTCACAACGGAGCCGGAACCATTTGCGCTGTCGAAGTCCTCTGCTGTGATCGTATAGGCTACGACCTGTCCATCCTCGCTCTTGAGATCGGTCCACTCGATATCGACCTGGGAAAGACCCTTCTCAACAGAAGCACAGTTGATATCGGCAACTACCTGTCTGCCATCATCGGCCGGACCAGAGGCAGGAACGACATCAAGAGTTCTGCTGTTATTGGAATTGAATACGAGGAAGAAGGAACCTGTAGAGGAGTTGCTATCGGCTGAGAATTCGGCAACAGCATAGAGCTGAACTGCAAGCAGAAGCATTGCAATCAAGGCAATAATGCATACTTTTCCTCGTCTCATACCTATCCCCTAACCAGTATCCAATGGGCACAATACACACAAGTATATTTTTACCCTGTTCATAAGATAACACATACTTCGAACATATGTCAAACACATTAATCGGATAAAAAACCCTTA